>JAURLY010000179.1 GCA_030830945.1 Gammaproteobacteria bacterium
CCAAAGCAGGCGCGCTACCAGACTGCGCTATACCCCGAAATCGGCATCAAAACCTGAGGGCGCGCATAATACTTAGCAGCACCTCTCAGGTCAACGAGCATGAACGCTATTTTGCACAAGAACCAGAGATTCTTTGATAGAAATAGAATTTTTATCCTTTGAACACCTCATTACTTTATTTGAAATTACCTTTCTGCCAGAATCGCCCGATTCAAATTGACTGTCTGGAATCCGAATGACCGCTTTAGTACTTGACGGCAAGGCTCTCGCAAAAACCACCGAAGAGGCCCTAAAAAAACGCATTGAGCACCTAAAACAACAAGCTGCCGGAAGAACCCCAAAACTCGCTACTATCCTGGTCGGCAGCGATCCCGCATCAGCCACCTACGTCACGATGAAGGGTAATGCCTGCGCCAGAATAGGCATGGAGTCTATCCGGGTCGAGATGCCTGAAGAAACAACGACCGAGCAGCTTTTGGCTCAAATAAAAATACTAAACGACGATCCAGACGTTCACGGCATTTTGCTGCAACACCCTGTACCCAAACAAATAGATGAACGCCTCTGCTTTGATGCAATTGCACTGGAGAAGGATGTCGACGGCGTTACCTGCCTTGGCTTTGGCCGCATGAGCATGGGTGAGGAAGCATACGGCTGCGCTACACCGAAAGGAATCATGCGCCTGCTGGAGCACTATAAGATCCCAATGGAAGGCAAACATGCTGTCGTTGTGGGCAGAAGTGCCATTCTGGGCAAACCGATGGCGATGATGCTTTTGGGAGCGAACGCCACAGTCACAATTTGTCACTCCAGAACCCGGGAGCTGGAAACTCATATTCGCAATGCGGATATTCTCGTGGGCGCTGTTGGGATCCCTGAATTCATAAAAGCAGATTGGGTTAAGGATGAGGCCGTTGTTGTCGATGCGGGCTATCATCCGGGCGGTGTTGGAGACATTGAGCTCACCCCTCTGAAGGAACGCGTAGCGGCTTATACACCTGTTCCGGGCGGAGTAGGCCCTATGACAATTAATACGCTTATTTTTCAGACAGTGGCGTCTGGCGAAAAAGCTCTCGGCTAGAATTTAGTTGATTCAGTCGCGTGCTTTTCTGAGTGTGACGAATTCTTCGGCCATTGTTGGATGAATGCCGATGGTGCGATCAAAGTCTGACTTGGTCGCTCCTGCCTTTATCGCAATCGCCACGGACTGTATAACTTCACCCGCTTCCGGTCCCATCATATGAGCGCCAATTACCCTATCCGATGGCTGGTCCACAATTAATTTCATATAAACCCGCTCATCGCGCCCAGTGAGAGAGTGTTTTAGATGTCTGAAGTCGGTTTCATAGACCTCATAAACGAAGCCCTGATCTTCCGCCTCAGATTCAGTCACGCCGACCGTTGCCAAATTAGGGGAAGTAAAAACGGCTGAAGGGATATTGTGATAATCAAATTCCTGTGACTGACCTGTTCGGAAATGTTCCAGCAAAGCCATGGCCTCTGCCGTGGCAACTGGGGTTAGTGCTTTCTTGCCGACAACATCCCCCAAGGCATATATCGAAGAAATACTTGTCTGAAAGCTATCGTTGACCACAATAGATCCATTGGACTGGGTATCTATTGATAGTGCGTCCGACCAAAGACTTTCGGTTCGAGGAATTCGACCTGTCGCGTAAAATAGTTGGTCAAAAACTAACTTGTCCCCGGACTTTAACTCGACCTGTTTTAACTCTTCCTGCTGGCTAATTTTCGCAACATCCTCATTAAAACGAAGGCGAATACCCTGCTTGCGCATTTCATTGGCAATACGTTCCCGCAAGTCTTGGTCGAACCCTCTCAAAAAAAGATCACGCCGATAAATTAGATCAACACTGGCACCCAGTCCGTTATAAATACAGGCGAATTCAAGCGCGATAAACCCGCCCCCGACTATAGCTATCGATTTGGGGAATTCATTTAAATGGAAGGCTTCATCCGAACTAATTGCTAACTCGGCTCCGGGAATCTCCGGAATAAATGGCGTGCCACCGGTAGCAATCAAAATACGTTCTGCTGTGTATTTTTGTCCGTTTACTTCAACGTGGTTTGCACCAACAATTTTTGCCCTGCCGTTAAACATTTGCGCACCGGCATTTTCCAGCAATCGGGTGTAAATGGAATTTAACCGGGCTATCTCCGTGTTTTTATTTTCGCGCAGGCGTTTCCAGTTAAATTTTGGCGAACTTCCCAGCTCCCATCCGTAGTGCACAGCATCTTCAAAATCATGTGAAAAGCGAGAAGCAAAGACAAAAAGTTTTTTGGGAACACAACCCAGATTGACGCATGTTCCACCCCAAGACTGGTCCTCGGCAATAGCAACCTTGTGCCCTTCACTGGCCCACATGCGAGCAGCGCGAACACCTCCAGAGCCACCGCCAATCACAAACAGATCGAAATCATAGGATGGCATAAGCGTCCTCTATCTTTGGGAGAAATATGGTGCAGAAATCTTAATTTATTTCTCTTGAGGCGGCAGGGCCCTCAAGTCGGGTTGCTTCAACTCGCTGTAACTTAACTATGGCTGGCTGCCAGTCGGGAATCAACTCCAGCGCAGTCATATACTCGGTTTCCGCTTCA
>JAURLY010000018.1 GCA_030830945.1 Gammaproteobacteria bacterium
GAGCGCGAGAAGAAAATTTGGGGTTGTTTAAACAGTATATTGGCGCCCACATTCTGTAGGCGCACACAAAAAAATGTTGTCTATTAGGGGGCGCCGGGTAGTGGCATTCCCGGCATAGAGTTTTCTACAATATTTCTCGGAATTGCCCGTGCAGGGTCCAGCCAGGCTTCGATGTCGCTAATGTCCGATGTGCCAAGGGATCCGACCAGTTGATCCAGTCCAAGTCGATCGATGATGTATTCATATCGAGCCCGGTAGTAATCCCGGCGAGCCTGGTAGACCGCCTGTTCAGCATTCAGTACGTCGACCAGGTTGCGCGTGCCAACATCGTAGCCAGCGCGAGTGGCCTCGTAAGCACTTTGCGAGGAGACAATCGCTTGTCTGCGGGCTTCTACCTGTGAGACATCAATGCTCACGGTAAGATGTTGATTGCGGGTGTTTTGGATAAGTGTCAGGCGAGTGTTGTTTAGGTTTTCTTGCGACGCCAGTGCCTGGTATGCCGCTTGTCGTCTTGTAGCGCCGATGCTGCCGCCAAGGTAGAGAGGCACATCCAGTGTAAGCGATATCGAGGTTGTTTCACCTTGTCGGTTAAGAAACGCGATGGCGGAGTTAGTGGTGACGGACTGATCCTGATAGCTCATGCCCAGGCTTAGGGAAGGTGCATGCTCCCATTTTTTGCTCTGCGCATTAAAACTGGCCGCATCACGCGACAGCATGGCGCTTTTCAATGTGTAGCTATTCTCCATTGCCATTTGTACCCATGCTTCGGCATCCGCAGGAATCGGAGCAACGATAGGGAATTCGCTATTCAGTGGTGCAATGCTTGTGTGCGGCTGTCCAGTCAGTACGCTGAGGTTTTCAAAAGTAATGCCAACAAGACCTAGAGCATCAACCAATCGAGCAACAACATCGTCATAAGCGGCTTGCGCTTCATGCACGTCGGTAATGGCAATCAAGCCCACATCGAATCTTTGCCTGGTTTGTTCCAGCTGCTTGGCAAGTGCAACTTCTTCAGCCTTAGTGGCTCTCATGTTGTCCAGGGAGCTCAGCACATTAAAATAGGCGGTTGCCGTGCGCAGGATTAAATCCTGCTTGGCGCTTAAATAATCTTGCTCCGCCTGATTCGCCAGGGTGTCGCCACGCTTGTAGTTGTACCAGGCTGGAAAATCAAACAGTGTCTGGCGAACATCTGCAGAATAGGTAGTGGATTCGCGGGTTTCTTCGGCAGAACCCACAATATTTGATGTCTGATCACTATAGCTTCCCCCGAGTGAGAACTGGGGCAGGATTCCCGAGCGGCCGAGATTACGGTTTTCGAGGTTTGCTTTTAGTTGGGCTTCTGCGGCACGGATTTGGGGATCATTGGCAGCGGCCAGATCATAAATTTGCTGCAGGGTATCTGCGTTGGCCGCTGGCATAAAAAAGCTGGTCATCAATCCTAATAAAATTGCCAGTCGACGATATCGAATATGCATATTGTGGGGGTTCCGTTGCTCGAAAAATTGGCCAGTGAAGGCGATAAGTGACTCTAGGATATAACACTTGGTATAAGGTGCAATAACCTATTGAAAATAAGCTTATTTTACTGAACAGGCTTGTTAAGATTGTTTAATTAATTTTGTTTTTTGGTGGTTTATGGCTCGAAAATTGGATTCGCTGGAAGAACACTTGGGTTCCGCTTTTGATTCCGGTGCCGTCCAAGTTCTGGAAACGCAGAATTGCTACGATGGTTTTTTCAAGTTGGATCGGGTTCAGCTCAAGCATCGAAAGTTTGATGGTGGCTGGAGTGAAACAATATATCGTGAGGTTGTTCATCGAAAAAACGCTGTAGGCATTCTGGCGTATGACCCAGATCTTGATGCGGTTTGCCTTATCCAGCAATTTCGATGTGCCATACTGGGGCTAACTGAAAGTCCTTGGGCAGTGGAGCTCATTGCTGGGTTAATGGACAAGGAAGACGAGGAGGAACAGCAGGTAGTGATTCGTGAATCACGGGAAGAAGCTGGTTTAACCCTGGATTACATTGAAAAGATAAACAGTTACTGGCTGTCAATCGGTGGCTCCAATGAGCGCATGAGCTTATATGTTGGTCTGGCGTCTTTGGAAAATGTGGTTGGAATACATGGTGTCGAAGATGAATCTGAAGATATTCGGGCTTTGGTGGTTGCCAGGGAAGAAGCTGAAAACTGGGCCTTCGAAAGTGGCCAATCGAATGCGACCTGCATTATTGCGTTGCAATGGCTTAAAAACGAGCGACACAGGTTGCAATCTATATGGCAGAATGGACCGTAAGCTCTACTTGACTGTATTGGCACTAATCAGGAGATTTCCTGTTGAAAAAAGTGAGTAAAGTACAAAAGCTGGAAAACCTGCATACAGATTGCGAGGTTAACTTTGCTCGTTTGCGAAAGCTCATGCCCAGCATGGAAGAGGGTGAAAGCAGAAGATTTCTGTCAGGTTCTTATGATGAGGCTTATCTGCAAATTGATGTTACCGGTGCCGATCGTTACACCCGGTTCTTGCAACTAACTGGTCGAATGGGCGAACTTCCCTGGGAAAGCGAGCAGAGAATGGCCGTGCGGTTATACCTTGATGCGAGAATGGCCGAAGTTGTCAGCTGCGGCGCAGAGCGGGTACGACTTTTGAAATATGCTTATCCAAATGAACATATGTATTCTCCGGACGAAAAGAACCAGATAAACCGATTCCTCGGTAAATGGCTTGAGCATTTTATTAGACTCGGCAGACCAATGGATCAAGAGCAAACTACCAAAGAGATGTTAAGGAGCGTAGCTTGGCGAGAATCCTGCAAGTAACAGACCCACACTTGGGGGTTAATGACCAGTATCGACTTGCTGGGGTAAATACGTTGCATACGTTCAAGATGGTACTGGATGCAGTAGCTAAAGAAGACTATGAAATTGTTCTGGCAACCGGGGACATTGCGTCTGAAGCCAGTACGCGTGCTTACGCCAACTTTTTTGACATGGTTTCAAATATGGGAGCACCGGTCTATTGGTTGCCGGGCAATCACGACTTGCTGGGAAGTATCTCTAAAGTGCCCAATGCCACTGAATTTATCCGAGCCATCGATATTGAAAACTGGCGTATCCTGATGCTTGATTCGGTGATTGAGCACAACCCAAATGGGCGTTTGGGGTCGGCTGAACTGGAAATTCTTAAACAGCTTTTGCAGGAAAACACCCAAGAACATGTTCTTGTGTGCCTGCATCACCAGCCTGTGGATGTTGGCTCTGCCTGGTTGGATAATCAGAAAATCGAAGATGCCGATGAGTTTCTTGAGATCGTAGAAAATGAGCCAAATGTTCGTGGAGTGCTCTGGGGGCATGTGCACCAAGAATTCTCGACTATGCGCAATGGCCGATTATTTTTCTCAACGCCTTCCACTTGCATCCAGTTCAAGGCCAATTCCGATGACTTCGCCCTTGATGATTTGTTCCCTGGATATCGAATGATAGAACTCAAACCGGATGGCCGCATTGAGTCGGAAGTCACGCGCGTGCCTATTGAGGACTACGGCGTCGATGTTGATTGTGCGGGCTACTGATGCCTTTAGTATCATCAACGCTTGAAACAAAAACTTGATACTTTGCCCATTATAAAAATATGATCGGCAACCTTTTCCGGGACACGTTCCGTTTCGGGTTCAAATAAAAATTTAATTTCAGGAATCAGCCGCCGCACTTATGTCAGAGCAATACAGTGCCAAAGATATTGAAGTCCTCACGGGACTAGACCCGGTTCGCAAGCGGCCGGGAATGTACACAGACACCACCCGCCCCAACCACCTTGCACAAGAAGTTATCGATAACAGCGTTGATGAGGCGCTTTCAGGTCACGCTAGAAAAATCAGCGTTGTTTTATACAAAGACAACTCCCTGTCGGTCACTGATGATGGTCGCGGCATGCCGGTTGACCTCCATCCAGATAAAGGCCTGCCTGGTGTTGAAGTCATTCTGGGAACATTGCACGCAGGTGGGAAATTTTCCGATAAGAACTATCAATTTTCCGGTGGGCTGCACGGGGTGGGCGTATCTGTTGTCAATGCCCTTTCTACCAAATTGGATGTCACGATACGACGTAACGGCCAAGTCCATGAGATGAGTTTCGCCGGTGGCGATAAAGCCAGCGATCTTGAAGTGACGGGCACCTGTGGCCAACGAAATACAGGCACCACCCTACGGTTTTGGCCAGATACCCAGTACTTTGATTCGGCCAAATTTTCTGTCGCCAAGCTACGCCACTTGCTGCGGGCCAAAGCGGTACTTTGCTCAGGTCTTGAAGTGGAGTTCACTGATGAAACAAGTGGGGAAACAGATACCTGGTTATACCAGGATGGATTAAAAGACTATCTCCTCGAATCTACCCAGGGATTTGACACTTTGCCTATCGAAGGATTTTTGGGTTCAATTTCCGGAAAGACCGAAGCGGTAGAATGGGCAGTTCAATGGCTGCCTAACGGCGGAGATCTGGTAGAAGAAAGCTACGTAAACCTCATCCCCACTGCGCAAGGCGGTACGCACGTCAACGGTCTTCGCACAGGCTTGCTTGAAGCGTTACGAGAGTTCTGTGAATTCCGCAATCTTTTGCCTCGCGGCGTAAAACTTACCGCTGAAGATATCTGGTACGGCTGCGCTTATGTCTTGTCGTTCAAAATGTCTGACCCCCAGTTTTCTGGTCAAACCAAGGAGCGTTTGAGTTCGAGAGAAGCGGCCGGCTTTATCTCCGGAATTGTTAAGGATGCCTTTAGCCTCTGGCTAAACCAGCACACTGATGAAGCCGATGCCCTGGCGCAAAATTGCATTAGCCAGGCCCAGAAGCGTTTGCGTTCGAGCAAGAAAGTGTTGCGTAAGAAGGTAACTTCCGGGCCCGCGTTGCCTGGGAAATTGGCCGACTGTACCAGCGACGATCCCGCACAAACTGAACTCTTTTTGGTAGAGGGTGATTCTGCTGGAGGCTCAGCCAAGCAGGCCAGGGACCGTGTTTATCAGGCAATCATGCCACTGCGTGGAAAAATCCTTAATACATGGGAGGTCGACCCACTGGATGTTCTGGCCTCTCAAGAAGTCCAGAATATCGCGATTGCATTAGGTGTGGACCCTGGCTCTGATGATCTGGAAAAATTGCGTTACGGCAAAATTTGTATTTTGGCGGATGCCGACTCTGACGGATTGCACATTGCGACTCTATTGTGCGCGTTATTCGTCCGCCACTTCCGCCCTATGGTCAAGGCGGGCCATGTCTATGTGGCAATGCCACCCCTTTATCGTATTGATGTAGGCAACGATACTTTCTATGCGCTCGATGACCATGAAAAATCCGGGATTCTTGAACGTATCGCTGCTGAAAATATTCGTGGGAAAATTAATGTCCAGCGCTTTAAGGGTCTGGGCGAAATGAATCCTTTGCAGTTACGAGAGACCACCATGGCTCGGGATACCAGACGACTGGTTCAGCTGCAGATTGAAGGGGATTCCAATACTGATTCGTTAATGGACATGCTCTTGGCTAAAAAGCGCTCTCCGGATCGTAAGTCATGGCTTGAAACCAAAGGCAATCTTATTGAGGTTGAGCTTTAGTTAGTTTGGAGAGAAGGCCGCTCTGTTGATCTGACTTATTTTCCAAACTCATTGTTGGCAGAGGAGACGGGGATCTTCTTTCGGTTCAAATATCCTCCCAATCCCCTTTTTTGTCGGCCATAAACAGCGCATCAATAATTGCCTGATTCCTTCTGGAATTTTCCAGTGACATGGGAAAAGCTGTTTTTGTATTTATGCTTCGAGTGAAACTCTCTACTTGTAGTGCATACTGGTTTTCATTCGCCCACTCAAACATTTCAAGCCCACCATCAGGATCTCGCCATAACTCTACTCGAGCGATACCCCATTCAAGAGGATTAAACGGAGCGGCCACGCGTATCCAGCCCTTTTCGCCATGAAAAAACATGCTTTGTTGGTCGGCTAACTGAGTGGAACAATAAAAATTCAGGGTGAACTCATTAAATTCCAATTCGCATTTGGCATATCGATCAATCTTAAATACTGGATCCCAGTCTATAGTTGCCTTGACTCTTAGGGGTTCCTGACCTGTTGCCAATCGAGAACATATAACCGGATATACACCTATATCCCTGAGGCCACCCCCGCCAAGTTCTGGTGAGTTTTTATGTGAGTTTGGGTCACGGTTAAAGTAGCTAAAAGAGCCTTCTATATATCGCAGATTGCCGATAGCATTAGTTTCCAGAAGGTTACGAACACAAGCCCATTGAGAGTGGTGGGCAACCATATAAGCTTCGCCAACAAGTAACTCTGTGTTCTTTTGCGCTTCAATAATCCGGCTTATATCTTGTGCTTGCATGCCCATCGGCTTTTCACAAAGTACATGTTTCCCCGCAGAGATAGCTTTTAATACCCACTCTGTATGCATTGAGGTGGGAAGCGGGATATAGACAGCATCAACTTGATTACTCGTAATCAAGCTATCGTAATCCGTATACGAATCCGCAAGCTGGTAATCTTTTGCAAGTTGGAGCGCTTTGTTTTGATTGCGGCTGGCAATACCAGTCAGCTGATTGTCGGCGGTCGCTTGAATGGCTGGAATCATTTGCGAGGTTGCAATATTTGCAGCGCCCAGGATCCCCCAGCGCACTAGGGATTTTTTCATAACGTGGTCGTTATTTAGCTGATTTTGATAGGTATATCCCGAGGAATAATGGCCCCTTTATATTGGATAACCTGGCTAGCAGCATAATGCCCTTGTCTAGCGCACATCTCAGGCTCCTGATCGTTTATCCAGCCACTTAAATAGCCTGCAGAAAAAGAATCACCGGCTGCATTGGTGTCTACTACATTCTCGACGAGCTCGGCGGCAACCTCTTTTCGTGAATCGCCCTTTACGATAATACAAGGGTCTGCACCTCTCTTGATTACCACTTCATCAATACCGTATTGCTGGTTTCGTTCGATTAATGTCTCCAGATCTTCATCCTGCCAAAGTGATAGATCGTCATCCGCGGTGAGTAGTGCCAAGTTGGTTTGTTCAAGGCAAAGGCGATAGAAATGCTGGGCTTTGGCTGTATCGGCCCAGAGCTTGGGTCGGTAATTATTGTCAAAGGCAATTTTTCCACCGGCTTTTTTGAAGTGAGGTAAAAACTCGATCAGCCGATCACGCCCCTCATCTTCAAGGATAGCTAATGAAATTCCGGAAAAATACAACAGGTCATACTCAATAAGCTTATTGAGTAAATCCTCCCAGCCCGGGCTGCTGAGCAGTTGCTTTGCTGCTGACTGGCTTCGCCAGTAGAAAAACTGTCTCTCACCGCGATCATCCAGATCGACGTAATAAATTCCGGGAAGATGTGTTTTTGAACGCTGAATTAAATCAGTGTTGATGTGTTCATCTTGAAAGAAGTCGCACATCTGGTCACTGAATTTGTCCACACCTAAAGCGGTGACATAGGAAATTTCATGTGCGCTGGCGTCAGACAGCCTGGAAAGATAAACACTGGTATTCAAAGTGTCCCCAGCGAATTTTCGCAAAAGGGTGCTGCTGTCGTTGTCTTGCAGTTCGATCATGCACTCGCCCATGAGGGCGATTTTTTTATCTATGGGCATTGGCTGTGAGCTTTTGTCTTTTGGCTGCTTAGTCTAAAAATAACGTTTGGCTACATATAGGGTGAGTGGCTATCACTTATTTGTAGTCTTATTAAAAGCAGGCGCTTGGATATTTCATCCTGAGAAAATGCTAATTCGCCCACCGAACATTAGATTGAAATTATTCGCTACTATTGAGCCAGAATCGTTTCTGCTTGAACACAATTATCATAAGATGAATACCAGTGTTAACTCTGGCACTTTGTGTATAGTCTCGACAGCCATACTTAATGACCCTAATAGTTTTTTGCGGGTGCAGTATAAATTATTTCAAGGGCCTTGGCAGTTGCTTTTGTGGTCACCATTTTTAACCGGTTAAAGGTTTAATCCATATTCCAAAAATCGGACAAGGTTGTTATACACTTTTGCCCAAACGGATATTTACGAGAAAGAAAGATGCTTGATGAGCCACGCTTCAACGATGACGGCAACGAAGTGCGATCCATGCGGGATTACACTGAGATGGCCTATCTCAATTACTCTATGTACGTCATCCTGGATAGAGCATTGCCCAATATTAGTGATGGGCTAAAGCCGGTTCAGAGACGAATAGTCTATGCGATGAGCGAGTTGGGTCTAAAGGCTGGTTCCAAATATAAAAAATCAGCTCGTACCGTGGGTGATGTCCTCGGTAAATATCATCCTCATGGCGACAGTGCGGCCTATGAGGCAATGGTGCTGATGGCGCAATCTTTTAGCTATCGTTACCCGCTGATTGACGGGCAGGGCAATTGGGGCTCATCCGATGACCCTAAATCCTATGCCGCCATGCGTTATACCGAATCCCGTCTGGCACCCTATGCCAAGCTACTTTTGGATGAGCTTGGGCAGGGCACAGTAGACTGGGGTCCAAACTTTGATGGCACCATGGAAGAACCAAAGGTTCTCCCGGCGCAAATTCCCAATGTGTTGTTGAATGGTTCTTCAGGCATCGCGGTTGGAATGGCGACGGATATTCCGCCTCATAACCTCCGGGAAGTAGTAAGCGCCTGTGTTTTTATGCTGGAAAATTCCAAGGCAACAGATGAAGAGTTGCTGGAGCACATACAGGGGCCAGATTTTCCAACGGAAGGCGAAATCATTAGTAGTCGTGAAGAAATCGCTGAGATTTATAAAACTGGCCGCGGCTCGATCAAGCAGAGAGCCCGCTGGAGTGTCGAAAGCGGCGAAGTAATTATTTCTGCGTTGCCTTACCAAGTTTCGGGCGCCAGGATATTGGAGCAAATTGCCGAGCAGATGACCGGCAAAAAACTGCCGATGCTGGCTGACTTGCGCGATGAAAGTGACCATGAAAATCCAACGCGCCTGGTGTTGGTTCCGCGCTCGAACAGAGTTGATCTGGATGCGCTGATGGGGCACTTGCTTTCAACGACGGACCTTGAAAAAAACCATCGGGTCAATCTCAATATGATTGGTATCGACGGGCGTCCCGCCGTCAAATCATTGCGCACAATTATCAAGGAGTGGGTCAACTTCCGTTTAATCACGGTGCGTCGCAGGCTTCAATACCGTTTGGATAAAGTTGATGCTCGATTGCATTTGCTGGATGGGTTGTTGATTGCATTCCTCAACCTCGATGAAGTCATTCACCTCATTCGTACTGAAGACAAGCCTAAAGAGGAGTTGATGAAGCGGTTTGAACTGAGTGAGATTCAGGCTGATTACATTCTCGATACTCGTTTACGCCAATTGGCCCGCCTTGAAGAGATGAAAATTAAAGGCGAGCAAGATGAGTTGCAGGAAGAAAAGAAAGAACTCGAACAACTATTAGGGTCTGCAGTTCGACTAAAAACCAAAGTCAAAAAAGAGCTGGAAGCTGTTGCCGAGGAGTTCGGTGACGATCGTCGAAGCAAGATTGTCGAAAGCCAAATTACAGCAAAAGCTTTTAGCGAAGAGGATTTGTTGACTACCGATCCGGTCACGGTAGTGCTTTCAGAAAAGGGCTGGATAAGAGCAGCTCGTGGTCATGATATAGATCCAGGTTCGCTAAACTATAAATCCGGTGATGATTATTTGATCCATACCTACGGTAAATCTAACCAACAGGTTGTATTTATCGATAGCTCCGGGCGCAGTTATTCCTTGGGTGCGCATACACTGCCATCAGCCAGGGGGCAAGGCGAGCCGCTCACGGGTCGCCTGAATCCGGTATCCGGAGCCCAGTTTATCTCAGTGTTGATGGCTCCCTCGGATGACCAGTTAGTCCTTATGTCGTCTGATGCCGGTTACGGTTATCTGTGCAAATTCTCTGATCTTCTGGCTAACAAAAAAGCAGGAAAGGCAGCTTTATCCTTGCCGAAAGGCGCTAAAGTATTGCCACCGGTCTTGATAGATGATCAGGAATCTGACCAAATTGTTGCGGTAACAAATGAAGGTCGAATGCTCGTGTTCCCAATCAGGGATTTGCCGATTTTGGGTAAGGGCAAAGGCAACAAAATTATAAGCATCCCATCTACCCGCGTGATGAGCAGGGAAGAATTTGTGGTCTCAATTGCGGTTGTTCCCGTAGATGGTAAGGTAAAAGTTCACAGTGGTAAGCGTCATCTGCTTTTAAAAGGTGAAGAATTGGCACATTATCAAGGTGAAAGAGGTCGTCGCGGCAGTAAGTTGCCAAGAGGGCTTCAGCGTGTAGATAATTTGACTGTCGAAGACTAATAACCGTAAATCAGGAAAAAGGGAGAGCCTCCTATGCAGAATGTTGCTGACTTAATTACCCACTTTGTCATAGACGCGCTAATGGCGCTTGCCATCTTTGTGATTGGGCGGTGGGTTGCATTTTAAATCGCCAAGCTCTTTCAAAAAATCACTTGCTGCCAGAGAAATGGATGCCGCGCTGGTACATTTTGTTCGAAGCCTGGTTTACTGGGGTTTGCTGGCATTTGTAGTTATCGCGGCCCTTGGGCAGCTAGGAATTCAGACCGCTTCCTTTGTCGCTATTATTGGTGCGGCTGGTTTGGCTATAGGCTTGGCCTTGCAGGGATCACTGTCAAATTTTGCTTCCGGCGTGCTGTTGCTCGTATTCAAGCCTTTTAAAGCTGGGGATTTCGTTGAAGCTGCAGGAACGGCGGGTTCAATAGAAAAGATTCAAATATTTACTACTGAGCTTGTTACCCCGGATAACAAACAAATCATCATTCCCAACTCAGCGATAACCGGTGGAACCATTACCAACTACTCTGCCTAGGATACTCGTCGGGTGGATCTAACCATTGGTATTAGTTACGACGATGATATTGATAAGGCTCGGGAATTAATTTTTGATGAAATTTCCAAAGACGACCGCATTTTGAAAGAGCCCGAACCGGTCGTTTTGGTGATGACCCTAGGAGACAGTAGTGTGAATTTTGCAGTACGTTCCTGGGCGGCAACATCCGATTACTGGCCCGTTTATACCAGTCTAACCGAGTCCATCAAGAAGCGTTTTGACAAGGATGGAATATCCATTCCGTTTCCACAAACGGATGTTCATATTCATCAGGCAAAAGAATAAGTCAGAAAAAAGCCGCCTGAAAGGCGGCTTTTTCGCTTTAATTCCCTTGTTTTTGTTAAAAAAAAAGCATAAATCGCACGATTTTTTAAATAAAGATACTGTTTACTAGTCAATTAGTGTCATACTGCTCAGGTGTTTAAAGCGTTAAAGGAATAGGAGAGAAACAAGCTACGTTGGTTTCTCTGCATGTATCCCGTCAGAAAACTTGTGCACTTGCTGCCTCGTCCATTTTTTTAAAGCCAATAATACAAACTATGAAGACCTGCTTTCGCAATGGTGATAGTGATAGCAGTTATTTTTTTGTTCACCGTTTAAAGAAGAAAGTAATATGAGTAAAGGTACTGTTAAGTGGTTTAGCGCTGAAAAAGGTTTTGGTTTTATCTGTCCAGAAGATGGTGGAAAAGACCTGTTTGTGCATCACTCGGAAATTCGCGGTAGTGAAGGATTCGCTACATTGAATGACGGCCAGGCTGTTGAATTTGATGTCGGTCAGGGTCAAAAAGGGCCTTGTGCCAATAATGTTCGTCCGCTGTAAGCAGACGTAACATTTGAAAAAGCCGCCTTCTTAGGTGGCTTTTTTTTTGCTTAAATTTATGAAAAGGAACGCAATCTTTTTGTTCTTTTCAAAACAAGAGTCCTGTTAAAACTCTTTAATCCGCAGGCTCAATTCAGGAGGCAAATATGTTTGAGTGGTTTTCAAGTCCAGAGGCATGGGTTGCCTTGTCCACACTGATTGCGCTGGAAATTGTTCTGGGCATAGACAATATCGTCTTTATTTCGATTTTAGTCGGACGTTTACCTGTGGCTCAAAGAGACAAAGCCCGAAGACTGGGAATTGGGCTGGCCATGCTTACGCGTCTACTTTTGCTGTTTAGTCTTGCCTGGATTATGGGCTTGGAGAATCCTCTATTCGCGGTTTTGGGGGAGGAGATTTCTGGCAGGGACATCATTTTACTTTTTGGGGGCTTATTTTTAATTGGAAAGTCGACACTTGAAATACATAGCAGTCTTGAGATTCCAGTGCACGAAGCGAATTCACAAATGGGAGCAAGCTTCATGTCGGTATTGGTACAGATAGCTATTCTGGACATTGTCTTTTCACTAGATTCCGTCATCACAGCAGTAGGGTTAGCGGAATATTTATCAATAATGGTTATCGCCATCGTTGTGTCTGTTGTTGTCATGCTATTTGCAGCCAAACCAATAGGTGAGTTCGTAGACTTGCATCCAACGATCAAAATGCTGGCCCTGTCATTTCTTCTCTTGATCGGCTTTACGCTTGTGGCTGAGGGTCTTGATGTCCATGTGCCTAAGGGCTACATATATTTCGCTATGGCTTTTTCCATAGGCGTGGAAATTCTAAACATGCGTGTGCGAAGAAATAGTGAACCATTGCGTTTAACTAAAAAAATCAATGAATAAA
>JAURLY010000180.1 GCA_030830945.1 Gammaproteobacteria bacterium
CAACAATGGCTTTCATTACATAAATCTCCTAATGAAATTAACGAGTATCGGCAAACTGGTATAACGAATAAAAAGCGTTAAGTGACGGGGACTGCTCCCCAAACAATCCTTCCGCCAATGTAATTTGGTAAACCCTAGCGGTTTGCTGTGGATGTACTTCATTTTGTTCAGTATTCGCGAGCTCTAGCAATAGCGTTTGCCCTCCATCCCGAACGCTGACGTGCACTTCCTCGTCTCGCCTGTCCAGCTCAGGGGAACCGTAATCAGGGGTATCGCTATAAACCCAGGAGCGTATTTGTACCGATTGATCTACATCTTGGCCAGGACCAAGAACAGGCTGTGTAAGAGTTACTTTAAAGCCATCGTCGGTAACAGCCACCGATTGGATGGCAGCTGCAACCGTTTCCCCATCGTAGCGGATATGCTGGAGTGCTGCTACATGCCCACCCTTGGCCTGCCAACCTCGACCTGTCTGCCCCAACAATAAACTGCCATCGGGTAAAAACAGGCCGCGCATTACGCCAGATTCCAGACCGGAAATAAACGGAATAACTGCACCCTGTTTCTGACCATTCACCTCTTCTGTCACAACACGAAGAAGGTTCGACTGGGTCTGATCACCTACTAACATCTGGTTGCTAAAAGGACCAAATTTACCTTCGGTTGTATCCCAGACAGGGTGGCCGGGGGCATTAGCCACAATATTGTGAGGAAAAAGAACGACTGCCTGCTCACGAGCCCCGGCCATTCTTTCCCACTTTATATCAGCAGAATCGGGCGTCTTGCCTGGAAGATCAACCAGGCTGCTGGGATGCCCGTAAAATTTATCTTGGTCGAGAATAAAAAGTTTTGATGTGCCAACAAATTCACCCTGGTTTTCGGTATACCAGAGCAGGTGGTCCGGGCCGAGCGCCAATCCTGCAGGGCTGCGCATCCCATTGGCATATAAGCTGTACTCTCCCTCGGGGGTTACCCGTATATTCCAGCCGCTGTAACCACCCTGACTCCCCATGAACATACCTTTTGCTTTGTAAATAGCTTCATCGGCATGAGCAAGGTTTAGGCTAATGTGGTAAGCACCATCTGCCGCCAGAACCGGCCCGTGTAAGTAGGTATGGTAGTTACCGTGATAGCTGTGAGCATCAAACAATGTGTCAAACTTATCCCCCATACCGTCCCCATCCGTGTCGGTAATTCGGGTCAACTCAGCCTTTTGCCCAACTACGAGTTGAAGGCCGTGCCGATCTTCAATATGGACACCCAGACTGTCAAACAGACCTTCGGCAAACAATTGCCATTGGCCGTCTTTAATACGCCATATACCTGCTGAGCGAGTCGCTACCACTATCGTGCCGTCTTCAGCTAGCGCAAGCCCCAACGCCTCAAACAACTGGTCACGCCCGTAGTTATCCTGAGGTGGCAGATAGTTTTCAATACTGTAGCCCGCTGGCAGGTCAGCAACAGCATCGACTTGTTTAAGTGGCTGACTGAAATGATTGAAGTCCGTGTCATCGGGTCGCCAGACATCCCCCGCCAGAGCCATATTTGCTCTCAATCGAACGTCGTCGCTACCTGAAGGCAATTCCCAAACGCCATCTCTTAGCCGACCAGCGGATATATCCACATCAGCAAGGACAGACTGATTTACCATGAATTGTTGCGTCTCCGCGCGTTCGCCCTTGACATTGAAGGTCACTGACCCGGAATTCGTGATATCCATTGCAACCAAAAGATTGTTATTACCCACCCGGTAACGAAACACTGGCGCTTCTTGGTTGTTGCCAGTAGAGCGTTCATACCCAAAAAACTGTGCATTCTGTTCAGCAATCAACTGGGCTTGGTCTTTTGTCGACCAAAGAGACTTTTCTATGGTTTCCACATCCCCAAAAACAGACTCTTTAAACGAAAAATTAACCAGCTCGCCTTTAGTATTTAAGGGAGCAAAGAGTACTCCGCTATCCCCCAAATCGATTTCACGACTTTCAAAGCCTGTTTTTATTCCGCCCCCGCCACGGTTGGTCAGTTCGCCACTCATGTCCAAAAAACCACCCTGCCATACTTTGGCAATTCCCAAAACGCGAGGGTCAAAGCTGTAATTCACGCCGTTAGGCAAACCGACATGAATTGCGCGTGCAGACACTCCTTCCATAGGACCTCGCTGCAAACGCACACGGTCTGTCACAAGAAACTGCAAATCATCCCGCAAAGGATCATATTTCTCTGGCCCTGAAGCTTCCACTAATTTGATTACCGGCCCCTGGTCCCAAACAGGGTTGAGTGTTTGCAGGTAATAGCCAATGGCATCAAGCTGCTGATCAGGTAGGGTTTGCCTCATATAGGGAGGCATAATCGGCATAAATGCCTCACCCTGATTATTTCCCGCTTCATGAATAGCCAGCTCAGAACCTGGACTTCTGACGCTTCGCTCTAAATAGCTAGAGTCGGCCTTGACGGTAAATCGATGATTCTCTGAAGCTTCAACAATTTGTCTCTCTCGAGCGGTTCTTTTAAACAAACCAAACAGGTTTGGTCCGGTTTTTGTGCTCGTATCATTAACAGTCACGGCATGACATTCGCTACAACCAAAAGATTGAAAAGCATTTTTCCCAATTGAGACGAAGTCGACCAGATTGCCCTCATTTGTTTCAGCACCACTGGACTCAGGCAGACTTACATTGGAAAAATCAGCAGGATGGATATCAAGAGTGCGCACTGCCAGTTGACCGCCTCTCACACGAATCAGGGTTGGCCCTCGACTTGTCTCCCATGCATTCAATGGGTCAGCAGTAAAATTGGCTAACAGTGTGTTTCTCTGGAGAGTTTCACCATTGAGTTCAGCTTCAAGAATCATCGCATTGGCGACTTTATTTGATGCCTCATCGTAACGAGGCGCGCGAAACTTGATTCGAAGGATTTGCCACTGGCCTGGGACTTGTTCAACCTCTTTTAAAGGTGCAATACCCGACACTTCAAGCATGCGTGCCTGGACTCCCCCTGCATCTGTATAGGTGAGGCCTTCTGCCTGATCCGCATCCACCAGGGAAAGTTCATAGCGTCCCTGCAGATATATTCCTGCTTTGGTATCAGGTGTAGCCAGATACTCTATAGTGATTACACTATCGCCCAGCGGAATATTTGATTCGACGGACTCACCGGAAGAGAGCAGTAATTGATTGCCCTCTCCCCTGGAAACCAAAGAACCGTCATTGTATTCCACTGAGCCGAATGTCAATGATTGGCCGCCTTGCAAATAGGCTGAAAGATCATTGGACAGAGTCGCGGAGACTGCTGTGAGACTGATACCAAACATCAGCGCACAACCCAACATACGCAGGGAATTAGTCATATGCAGGGCTACTTTATCAATCAAGTCCGGCAAGTTTTAAAGTTCACGAATCCAGATGTTGCGAAATCTGGAAGGGTTCCCGTGATCCTGCAAACTAAGCGGAGCACAACCGTGAGCTTCATAGGGAGGATAACCAATCCAGGCAGTCGGACCCTGAATCTCAACATGGTTTTGCACCAAAACCCCATTGTGCAACACGGTGATATACGCAGGCTGTTCAAGCTCGCCAGATTGATCAAATCGTGGAGCGGAATAAATAATGTCATATGTATTCCACTGATCCAGTGGACTGGTAGCGTTCACTAAAGGAATGTGCTGCTTGTATATGGAAGCTGCCTGACCATTGGAATAGGTTTCTCCCGCATAGGAATCAAGTACCTGAACCTCATAGAGCTCCTGTAAAAACACGCCACTGTTACCCCTCCCCTGACCTTCAGGGCCTTCCATGTCACTTTCGGCAGGCGGCTGCCACTCAATGTGCAGTTGAACGTCACAAAACGATTGTCTGGTACGTATATCACCTGTTCCCGATGCAGTGACCAGCATATCTCCACTGATTTCCCAGGGTGCCGCCGATCCGTCTCTCACCGACTCCCATGCCGAGAGATCCGTTCCATCAAACAATACAATGGCATCCGAAGGGATGCCGTGATCGTCTATACTGACCCTAGCAGGAACCGGCTCCCATACCTCAGTTTTTTGCGCTTGCTGCCAAGGCTCAAGTTCCTCAGCGAATACGGAAATGGCGTTTGTGGCGAACCAGATAAATGCCACGATAAATGCTGATCCCCTCATGGGCTTTTACCTCTATTCTATTTTTATTACCAAGTAAGTTCACTATACCAAGATAAAGTCAATTTGACCTTAAGGACTTCAAAGGCCCTGACAATTTGTTTATCAGCCATAAATCAGTGTTGAAGAGCACTATTGATGTTCCCAAAAATAAAAACCCGGAGTTACCTTTGATAATCCCCGGGTCTGGCTGACACATGCTTTCAATGCTTATGGAGCGACAATACGCCTAATAATGCCATCGTACTTATTCAGGAGATAAACCTGATTATCTGCTCCTGAAGCAAAGCGTAAATCCATACGGGGTGGTGGCTCAAGACCTTGTTCTACACGAGCTTCCTGCACAATTTGCAAAAGCGTTTTTGCTTCACCACTGCCATCATCAAAGAGCACTCGACGATTTTCTGACTGGCCGTTATACAAATGTTGCTTGTCTGCGGGTACGGCAAACACTTCGCCAGAGACAAGGTCGCCAAAGAGAATGTAGCCTTCCAGTTCAGTAATACCGCTATCCCTGACAACAGCAAGCCCAGTAACTGCTGTGCCCGATGCGCCCGTGTGGCCCAGCGGATCCCTGTGATCGTACTCAGCAATCGGGTAACGAATGGATGGATCACTTCGAACCTGCGTATCATCCACACCATCTAATATATTGCGCCAGGACTTTCCTTCCGGATTGCCGGGAAAGGCGAAACTGCCTTCCCAGTGGTTCCAGCCCAGATTATCCCCAGCGGTCACCAAATTGATTTCTTCCACCGCTGCCTGACCTAAATCAGTGACGATCAACGCACCTGTTTCACTGTCCCAGGCGAACTGTTGCAGATTGCGCAGGCCATAGGCATAAATTTCCGGCAACGTATTAGTCTCGCCGATAAAAGGATTATTCGCAGGAATGCCGTAATTCCCATTCGCACTGTTATCTCCGAGAGGATCAATTAACAGTATTTTTCCATGGGGAAGGCTTAGGTTCTGAGAGGCATTATACTGATCACCGGCACCGCCACCGTCGCCGACAGCAAGGTAAAGCAGGCCATAATCATAGTCACCAGTAGATACCAAAGGATTAAATGCCATCGCACTGGCGTTGTGATTAGGGAATGGTTGCTCGATGCGCAAAACTTCCCTGGGCATACCCCCATCATACTGGGCTGAATGAACGTCATTCGCCGTCCATTCAAACAAAACAGAGTGATGTGAAGGTTCAGCAGCAGCACTTGGATAGTCCGCTACAGAATCCCCAATACTGGCATCCATCCAAGTATAGAGCTTGCCATAACCAGGTTCCCCCTCTTGTGAGAAGTCAGGATTTAATGCGACTGAATGCAGTCCTACCTCGCGCCATGACTCGCCAAAACCCGTGCCCCACTTTGGATCAGCCACCTCAAGATATGTGGTAGCCGAACCAGTGGAATCTACGCGATAAAGCATCCCACTCATATCGTTGACGATCAGATTATCTGTGCCTGGCTCAGAGATAACATTTTTCATCTGCGCTGGTTTGTCTGCATAATTTGGCAGTGCGGCAAACTCTTCAACCCCAACAACGATAACCTCCTGAGCATTAGGCTCAGGATAAGGGTCTCTTGTCTCAGCTAAAAGAGAGATAGAAAAGCTCAACATAACCCAAAAAATAGCAAAATATTTCACATTGCCCCCTTGTATCGTGAAAACTTCTATCGGGTAGAGAATTTGTTGTTTTTAGTATATATCAAATAAATGACAACAAACTTGACCAGCGTTTGTGACACGACCTAGAGAAAATTTTTGGGTGCGAAAGCCTGTTCCATAGTCAAGCGAGCATTTTGGGAATGACCAAGCCATAGGATGACTAAATAAAAAAGCCCGGGGATTTGATAATCCCCGGGCCCCTGACTGATTAATACTACGAATAGTTAGGGAGAGACAAGACGCCGAATAATACCGTCGTATTTATTCAGGATATAAACTTGGTTATCTGCCCCTGAGCCAAAACGTAAATCCATGCGAAACGGCGGCTCTAGGCCTCGTTCACTGTATTCCTCCTGCACCATTTGCAGGAGTGTTTTTGCTTCACCGCTACCATCGTCAAAGAGTACTCGACGATTTTCAGACTGGCCGTTGTACAAATTTTGTTTATCGGCAGGCACCGCAAACATCTCGCCAGTAAGAAGTTCGCCGAAGAGAATATAGTTTTCTACCTCAGCAACCCCACTATCTCTGACAACAGCTAAGCCAGATACTGCTGAGCCACGAAGCAGCAGAGGATCAATGTGATCATACTCAGCGATGGGGTAACGAATGCTGGGGTCACTGCGAATCTGTGTTTCATCAACACCTTCAGCATTGCTAATGAAAGCAAAGCTTCCTTCCCAGTCGTTCCAGCCGTGGTTTTTCCCAGCGGTCACCAGGCTAATTTTTTCTATGGTTGACTGACCAATATCAGAGACGATCAAAGCACCCGTTTCAGAGTCCCATTCAAATTGCTGTGGATTACGAAAACCATACGCATAAATTTCTGGTATCGCATCAGCAACACCAACAAATGGATTATTGGAAGGAACTCCATAATTACCATTAGCGCTGTTATCTCCAAGAGGATCAATTAAAAGTATTTTTCCCTGGGGCAGACTAAGATTGCCAGCGGCATCAAAAGGATCGTCGGCAGCCCCGCCATCACCTAGAGCGATGTATAGCAAGCCGTAGTCATCGTCACCTGGTGACGCCAAGGGATTGAATGCTGTTGGCCCACCATTATGGTTTTGGAAAGGCTGCTCTATACGCAATAGCTCTCTGGGCGAGCCACCATC
>JAURLY010000181.1 GCA_030830945.1 Gammaproteobacteria bacterium
CATTGAATCCACTGGTCGCTCTCGCGCCTGGATCAACGGCCAATCGGCCACCCTGACGCAGCTCAAGCAGCTCGGGGAACAGCTGGTCAACATTCACGGCCAGCACGCTCACCAGTCTCTGTCCGATGCCTCGTCTCAACTCGGCATGCTCGACCGACAGGCCGGTCTGGGTCCGCAGGTTAAAACCCTGCGCGAGGCCCATCGCCAGTGGCAGGCTGCACTGCAGGCCCTCGACAGGGCCCGACAGCAAGACCAGAGCGTGGCCCAACAAAAGGAGGCCCTGGCCTGGCAGATTGAGACCCTGGAGGCGCTGCGACTCACAGAGGGAGAGTGGGCCGAGCTCAGCCAGGAGCAGCAACGACTGGCTCACGGAGCAGAACTCTTAGAGGCCGCTACCGCTGCCAGCCAACTCATCGATGAATCCGACCAGGCCATGACCAGCCTGCTGCGCCGTCAGCTTGGTCGCCTAGAGTCGCTCATCAGCAAAGACGCCCGACTCGCAGACGCCGTCACCTGCCTGCAAAAAGCGAATTCAGTCCAATTAGATAAACACTCCTCATGCTATGTAAGCAAGCCATGGGGACGTGAAGACCAGCCTGATTTTCTGAATGCCGTTATCGGCATCCAAACACAACTTTCTGCCGAAGAATTATTATCTTGCGTACAAGCAATTGAATTACATTTTGAGCGCAAGCGAACAATAAAGTGGGGGCCAAGAACGCTGGATATCGATATCCTTTGTTACGGTCAGCTGCAGCAAACCGATTCAGCCCTCAGTCTGCCTCACCCATATTTTTCCGAGCGAGATTTTGTCTTGGTACCTTTGCATGAAATTTATCCCAACCTTGTAATTGCAGAAAAGGCTGTCTCTGAATGGCTCGCGTTTTATCTGGAGCGGTTTCCAAACCGTCCACTACCTGAAAAACTCAAGACCGCACTGATCTGAAAAATGACTTGTAAAGCAAATCAGGCTGGTGTGAACTTTATCGACAACCGAATAACAAAACCAAACGAGACAAATCTGTGTACTTGAGCCTGGATGAACTGGGGCTTTCTCCCGAGACTACTCAAACGACTGCCAGCTACATCGCTATAGAAGGGCCTATAGGGGTCGGCAAAACCACTCTCGCTCGAAGTCTGGCACACAGCCTTGAGTGTGATGCACTTTACGAGGCGGCAGAAGACAATCCCTTCTTAAACCGGTTTTATCGAGATCCCAAAGCGTATGCCTTGCCAACTCAGCTGCATTTTTTATTCCAGCGCATTTCCCAAATCGAAGATATAAAACAAAACGACATTTTCAACGTTCGACGGGTCGCTGATTTCTTGATAGACAAAGATCCCTTATTTGCCGAAGTAAATCTGGATTCCGATCAGTTCGCCATCTATCAAAAAGTCTTTGATACCATCATCCTCGATGCGCCCGAGCCAGACCTCGTAGTATATCTGCAGGCTCCCACTGACGTTCTCATCGAACGTATTCGCAAGCGTGGGATTGAATCGGAGCAGAAAATAAGCAATAGCTATCTTACCCAGCTAAATGATGCCTACATGCGCTATTTTCATAACTACGCGAAATCGCCTTTATTGATTGTAAACGCCGCTGAAATTGACTTTGTTCAAGACAAAAACCAATATCGCAACCTCGTTGAGACCATTGTGAATACCCGGAGCGGTCGCCACTACTACAATCCCCTGACCCGAGATATCTGATGAACAAACAAACGCTAACGCGTCTCAAGCAATACAAAACCGATGGCAAGATATTCGCCACGCTGACGGCCTATGACGCTACCCTGGCCAGAATTGCTGAAGCCTCAGGTGTGGAAGTCTTGCTGATTGGAGATTCCCTTGGCAACGTTATTCAGGGGCAGGGATCGACTGTGCCGGTCAACATGGAGCAAATGTGTTATCACACCGAGTGCGTTAAACGTGGGACCAAGAACAGCTTCCTTATGGCTGATATGCCTTTTATGTCTTATGCATCCCCCGATCAGGCGATTGCGAACGCGGCAGCTCTTATGCAATCAGGTGCGCACATGGTCAAGGTAGAAGGCTCTCTTTGGCTAGAGGAAAGTGTTTATCTGATGAGTGAACGAGGCATTCCCGTGTGTGTCCACCTGGGGCTACTGCCGCAGTCGGTTGATAAGCAAGGTGGCTATCGTATCCAGGGAAAAGATGCTGAGTCCGCCCAGCAAATTGTCGATAACGCATGCACTCTGGTAGAAGCCGGCGCAGATATTGTCCTGCTCGAAGGGGTACCCTCCACCGTTGCCAAATCTGTCACTGAGGCTGTTGACGTTCCAGTAATCGGCATAGGCGCGGGACCACATACTGACTCACAAGTGCTCGTCGTTCACGACCTGTTGGGTATATCCCAGCGGCTCCCCAGTTTTTCCAAAAATTATCTGGCCGAAGCTGGAAGTATCGAAGGTGCCATAGCCCTATACGCAGAAGAAGTTAAATCTGGAAAGTTCCCTGGCGAGCATTACACCATCGCCTGAATTTTTCTTTTCTTACACTATGTATCCTGCTGTTTTTTTGCAGGCAGGTTAGAATGCGTGCCAGCTATATATAAATAGAAATGGAAATGCCCTCCACGACTTTGCAACTGGCAATGGATCTTATCCGCCGCGAATCGGTAACCCCCGAGGATGATGGCTGCCAAAAAATGCTGGCCGATCGATTGTCCGCCCTGGGGTTTAATTGCGAACACCTGCGTTTTGAAGATGTCGATAACCTCTGGGCCTTACACGGAGAATCCGGTCCGCTATTCTGCTTTGCCGGGCATACCGATGTAGTTCCGCCGGGAGCCCCCCAACATTGGGAATTCCCGCCTTTTGAGCCGCAAATTATTGATGGCATGCTCCGCGGCCGCGGTGCCGCAGACATGAAAGGAAGTATTGCTGCCATGGTTACCGCGGTGGAACGTTTTCTGCAACAGCACCCCGAACCTGGATTTCGCATCGCCTGGTTAATCACCAGCGATGAGGAAGGTGATGCCGTTAATGGAACCGTTAAAGTGATCGATTGGCTGGAACAACAAGATATCAAAATAGACTGGTGCCTTGTGGGCGAACCCTCTTCAACCGAGTTGGTTGGCGACATTATAAAAAATGGCCGCAGGGGTTCACTGGGTGCCCGTCTGAAAGTGAAAGGTATTCAGGGTCATGTCGCCTACCCTCATCTGGCAGATAATCCTGTCCACAAAACCGCACCCGCCCTGGCGGATCTGGCTTCCCGCGAATGGGATCAAGGCAACGCAAGTTTCCCTCCCACGAGCTTTCAGGTATCAAACCTGGCCGCCGGCACAGGTGCAACCAACGTCATCCCCGGCGAGCTGGACGTTGTGTTCAATTTCCGGTTTTCCACTGAGCAGACTTCCGAGTCATTAATGGAGGCCACCGAGGCGATATTGGCAACCTATGGCCTGAACTATGTCATCGACTGGAACCTGAGTGGTCAACCCTTTTTGACAGAAAGTGGCTCACTGGTTGAAGCAGCAAAATCTGCCGTCAGAGAAGTCACGGGCAGAACAACTACCCTGTCAACTTCCGGCGGAACCTCTGATGGTCGCTTTATCGCCCCTACAGGTGCCCAGGTGATTGAGCTAGGCCCGGTGAATGCAACTATTCACAAAGTTGACGAACAGGTATTGGCCAGTGATCTTGACGAGCTGTCACTGATTTACGAACGTATTTTGCTTGAACTAAAAAAGCAGGCTAGCCAATAGTCCGCTTGGGATAAATATCAAAACGGGTGCTTTTACCCTCCAGCGAATAGCCTGGCTTTTCACCGCCAAGAGTCGGTGCATGGCGCGGTCTTTTCACCACAGCCCTGTGATAGCTTGTTCTGATCGCCTGCTCAAGTAGATTACGTTCCTCTGTCTCCCTAAGTGGCTCCTGTTCGAGAGAAGGTTCAAGTAGGGATTGAAGTAACTGCATTTCTTTTTTAACCGCAGCCTTCTTCTTGCGTTCCGGGAACATGGGGTCAAGGTACACAATGTCCAGGGAATCATTCTTTTGCTTCGTTAGCCAATCGGTGGCGTCCACATGCAAAAATTGCATACGCCCGATGATATTGCTTAACTCATGATCGCTGTCTTCTGCCAACTGCGCGGCGCTGCAAAGCCCTTCACTGATCATTAAAGCCAAGACGGGGCTTCGCTCCAGCATAAGGACATTTGCCCCCAGACAGGCCATAACAAAGCTGTCAGCAGCCAATCCAGCTGTCGCATCAACAACACTCAATCCTTTTTTTTGATCTAGCCCAACTGCCTTGGCCAGTGTTTGTGATTTTCCTCCACCAAAGCGACGACGATGATCTGTCGCTCCGCCGGTAAAGTCTATATGTACCTGGGCTCTTTTATCCAAACCAGGGTCAATCAAGGATAGTCTGGATTCTTGCACCAATAAGCTTATTTCCTCTTCGACGGGAATTTCGTCTTCAATAAATTCCAGTTGGAATTCAGACAACATCGAAGCAATGCGCTTTTCACGGGACAGTGTGATATTGCTGTCGTACATTATCCGAACGGGCTTCGTATTCATGGTATTCTGGGCCAATGTGGACACTCAAACTGACTGGAGAAATTCATGGACGCTGTTGTACAACTCATACAAAAATCCCGTCGGTATATTTTCCACGCCATCAGTCTAATGCTGGCAGCCTGTGCTAACTATTCGTTCGACATTAATAATAACGAAGTGTATTCACCACCCCGACTCTTTTCTGCTTTTGATATCTCCGACCCAGGCTTGGAAAATTGCATAAAA
Source organism: Gammaproteobacteria bacterium (assembly GCA_030830945.1). Classification (GTDB taxonomy): domain Bacteria; phylum Pseudomonadota; class Gammaproteobacteria; order Pseudomonadales; family GM7GCV1; genus GM7GCV1. The sequence goes on from JAURLY010000181.1 coordinate 4,776, forward strand.
CAAACTATTTCCGACCAAAAAATTACCAAAGTAGAAAATATGGAGACCCTGGCCTGCAGCCATGCGGGAATTATCTCGCTTGATGGCTTGAGCCAGTTTAGCAGGCTGGTCAGTATTAATTTGAGATCGAATCAAATACAGAATGCTGACGAGCTGCTTCAACTAACTCACCTAAGAGATCTCGATATCACAGACAACCCCATAGAAAATTGCCAAACTCTGGATCAACTGGGGAACTTGGTAACCGGACAATTTCTTCATAATGGTACCTGCCCGTAAGTTAATTTGACTGGTTTAGAAGACAGATAAAAAGATAAACCGCATAAATTCAACGTCGTTCCTATACTGAGCAGCGCACAAAAAAAGGGAATCTTTTCCACATTGGGTTAGTTTCTTAAAGTAGTTTGACAATATGCGCGCTAAGTCATTGATTCTTGATGCAAGCTTTCGCAAGTTATTGTTTTTATTATATATTTTTATCTGGTTAAAAAATGACCAATCTGTGACAGATTTAGCAATCAAGGGACTTTAGAACATCTTTACTCAGATTATAAACAGAGTTATCCACAGAAATTGTGGAAAACCCTGAGGCCAATAAATGAAAATATTTATTCAGTCACAGGGCTTATGGAAGCAATAACAAATTACCGATTAGGTATAGTCAAAAGTCATACCCAGGCGATGACCGACGAGTTCATAGGATTCAACTACATTGCCAAGCCCTTGACGGAAACGATCCTTATCAAGCTTTTCACGGGTTTCAGCATCCCATAGACGACAACCATCAGGAGTGAATTCGTCGCCCAAAACCATCTTGCCTTTGTACAACCCAAACTCAAGCTTGTAGTCGACCAGCAACATGCCGGCGTCGGCAAAAAGTTTTTTAAGAACCTCATTCACACGGAAAGTCAGATCGCGCATTTCGCGAATCTGGTCCATGGTTGCCCACCCAAAAGACTGGGCGTGATATTCATTGACCATGGGATCGCCGAGCTCATCATTTTTGAGGAACAACTCAAAAGTTGGAGGGTTAAGATCCAGACCTTCTTCAACGCCAAGACGACGACAAAGACTTCCAGTGGAAATGTTTCGGACTACACATTCCAGTGGGATCATATCGAGTTTTTTTACCAGGGAATCCTGTGGAGAAAGCAGCTTTTCAAAATGTGTGGGAATTCCCGCTTCTTCCAATTTCTGCATAATAGTGGCATTAAATTGATTATTTACTGCACCCTTGCGATCCAGTTGCTCAATTTTTTTACCATCGAATGCAGATGTGTCGTTTCGGAAGAAAAGCACCATTTGATCTGGATCTTCCGTAGTGAAAACGGATTTAGCTTTACCTGAATAAAGTTCTTTTACCTTTTGCATATCCCAACTCGTTAATTAAGGTCTGTTAATCGGCACCAGCTCAATCCAGCCCATAGGCTGGTCCTGGCTGGCAAATAATACCTGCTCAATTAAATCTAACTGTGATTCCAATGCTTTCTCAGCTAATTCAATCTGGTTGTTTTGCTCACTGATATGACCAACAATCAAATTCTTTAGAATACCCGAAGTATTAACCCGGGAAATGAATTCAGCTGTTTGTCCATTATTCAAATGTCCCCAGTTTCCTCCTACACGTCTTTTAAGCGACGGAGGGTAAGGGCCATTCCTGAGCATTTCCTGATC
>JAURLY010000182.1 GCA_030830945.1 Gammaproteobacteria bacterium
AACCTGTTGAAGTAGACGACGTCCCTATCTTGTTAATCGGCCTCTGGAGTGAAGACCCTGAACAATACAGTGACTTTGAATTAAGACGACTGGCTGACGAAATGGCGATCTGGCTTCAGGGTATTCCACGCACTAGCGAGGTTAATGTCGTAGGTGGTCGACCGCGCAAGGTGCAGATACAGATAAGCCCAGAGAGTCTGGCAGCTCGCAAAACCACTCCCATGGAAGTCATACGTGCGATCCAGAATTCAAATCAGTTGATTGACGCCGGGGACTGGACATTTAACAGCCAGTCTATCCTGATGGAGTCTGGCGATGCGTTTCGCAAAGTGGAAGACCTGGAAAACACTCTGGTCAACGTGATTAATGGAACGCCTGTATTACTTAAAGATGTTGCACGAATTGTCGATGGACCGGCAGATGCCGAACAATACACCTGGATAGACTTTAACTCTGGCCACCCTGCCTACAATCCCGAAAAAAATGGTTATCCGATGGTCACCCTGAGTGTGGCCAAACAAAGGGGGAGCAATGCTGTTTGGGTAGCAGATGAAGTTCATGAGCTTTTGGCAGAACTGGAAAGAGACCTGCTGCCAGCAGAAATTCATACTGAAGTGATCCGTGATTACGGACAGACAGCCAACGAAAAGGTCAATAATCTTACGACCAGCCTCGCTTTTGCCATCCTCACCGTCGTTATCTTTATTGGCATTTTCCTGGGGTGGCGCGCTGCCGCAGTCGTGGGCTTGGCACTACCCATATGCTATGGAATTACACTGGCTCTGGATCTTGCATTTGGCTATACCATCAACCGGGTTACTCTGTTTGCCCTGATATTGTCTTTGGGCCTTTTGGTCGATGACCCCATCACCGGGGTCGATAATATTTCCCGAAATCTGAAGGAAGGCGATGGCGACTTCCGGGACAAAATTGTCCAGGCCATTGCCGAGATCCGTACTCCCTTGCTGATGTCGACAATCACTATTGCCCTAGCGTTCCTGCCACTGGCATTTATTACTGGAATGATGGGACCTTACATGGCGCCTATGGCTTTTAATGTTCCAGTAAGTGTTGTCCTCAGTACGCTGGTTGCTTTCATTGTTACCCCATGGCTGGCCTCAGTACTCATCAAACCCGGACAGGGCATGATCTCTGAAGACACCCAGGATGGTTTTTACCGAAAGGTCATGACACCTGTTTTGCAAAGCAAACGAAAAAGCAAGGTAGTTCTGTGGAGTGTTCTCATACTATTTTTGCTAACGGCAATGTTGCCTGTTTTGCGACTGGTGCCACTCAAATTGTTGCCATTTGATAACAAAAACGAAATCCAGATTGTTATCGATATGCCGCGCAGTTCAAGCCTGGAGGAAACAGCCGCCAAGGCCAGAGAGGTATCCGCATTAGTAAGGCAACTACCTGAAATCCAGTCTGTCTCGGCGTTTGTCGGCACTGCTTCACCAATGGATTTCAATGGCATGGTGCGCCAATACTATCTTCGCCGGGAAGATTATCAGGCCGATCTCAGGATAAATCTGGTGGATAAGACCAGGCGCGAGCATCAGAGTCACGCAATTGTGCTTAGATTGCGGGAACTACTGGAACCAGTCTACCGCGATCAGATAAAGGTAAAAGTTGTCGAAGTACCCCCGGGGCCACCCGTTCTGAGCACACTGGTGGTCGAAGTCTATGGCAGTAAAATCACCACCTACGCTGAGCAAGAGCGCGCGGCAGAACAACTGGCAGAAAGGATGCGCAGGGAAGCCCATGTGGTTGAAGTAGATACCAGCAAACAAACACCACAATCCAGACTTCGCTTTGTAACAGACAAAAATAAGGCGGCGCTATCCGGAATTGCCACCTCAGACATTAATACAACCCTTGCCCTTGCAAATGCTGGCCTGGACGTCGGCTATGTTCTCATTGAAGATGAAGTCCGCCCTTTACCTATTGAATTAAGGCTACCTCCGAGGGAACGACATTCAGTCAATAATTTTCAGCGGCTGTTTATCAAAGGTCAACTTGGCGCCACTCAACAAACCAGCCCCGAGGGATTAACTATTACTCCGCAGCCCCTCGTTGCCCTGGGAGAGTTGGGGCAGTTTGAAAATCAGGAGGCTGACAGGGTTATTCTGCACAAAGACCTTAGACCTGTGGTCTATGTTACTGCTGAGCTCAATGGCCGTACACCGGCAGAAGTCATTGCCGACCTGAACGCTGACCAGATTGATCCGGAAGCAATCGGTCACGCTAATGAAGAAACCACGGCATGGGAAGATCGAAATTTCCTTAATAATGGTGCAGGTGACTATTGGTCCGTGGTTAGCAATATTGAATTAAAATGGACTGGCGAAGGTGAATGGCTAATAACCAAGGACGTTTTTCGGGATATGGGGCTGGCATTCCTGTTTGCGCTGTCCGCTATTTTTGTTGTGCTGCGAATCCAGACCGGCTCAATTTCCATTTCACTAATTATCATGTCGGCTATTCCCTTAACCACTATAGGCATCATGCCCGGTTTCTGGCTACTTAACAGCCTTGGTGAACGAACGGTCGCCGGAGCCCCGGATCCTGTGTTATTCACGGCAACGGCCATGATTGGCATGATTGCACTGGCGGGCATTGTGGTCCGAAACTCACTCATTCTGGTTGAGTTCATCAATCAGTCTTGCGCACAGGGCGCTCCCCTGCGAGAAGCGCTACTCAGTGCCGGTAGCGTTAGAATGCGCCCCATACTGCTTACCGCAGGCACTACCTTGCTGGGCAACCTGGTAATAACGCTGGACCCGGTCTTTAGCGGCCTAGCCCTTGCCATTATTTTCGGCATACTGGCATCCACCCTGTTTACGCTGGTCGTGGTACCTGTTGTATATCATCTGGTGTTCTGCACAGATGACCCACTTAAAGATGAGGCACTTTCCACATGAGCAACCATCTGTCTGAAAAACAGGTCATCTCAATAAAAAAATGGCTTCTACCTGTAATCGCCGTCATTGGTCTGGTAGTGGTTATCGCCTGGATGGCCGGCATCTTTAGTAACAAGATTGAACCCGGGCTGGATTCAGATACTCCCAGGGAGTTGGCAAATGCTATTTCCGTGGACATCGAGCGGGTGCAAAACTATGAGCCGGTTCCCGCCTCTATTGCAGCCAGACAAACAACTGTTATCTCGTCGAGAGTTCTGGCGCGAATTACGGATATTCTTGTAAACGCGGGTGACAAAGTTTCTCATGGTGATCTCCTGGTGACGCTGGAAAACAATGATTTTCAGGCTCAGGTTCAACAGGCACGCGCCCGGGTAAATGCTTTGGACGCCAGGCTAACTGAGGCACAAACCGACTTGAATCGAAGCAGGCAATTGCGGGAAAGCGGCGTATTGTCCCAATCTGATCTGGATCGAGCTCGCGCAAACCACGATAGCCTAGTCGCAGAAATAGAAGCAGCGAGGCAGGCCCTGGATCAATCAGAAACCTTGCTTGGCTATACCCGTATCCAGTCACCCATCGACGGCCTCGTTGTCGACCGCTTTTCCGAACCGGGAGATACAGTTTCTCCCGGTGTACAGATATTGACTCTCTACAACCCCACAACTCTTCGGGTTGAGGCACAGGTTAGGGAATCCCTGTCACTGTCCCTGGCTCAAGGACAGTCCCTGCAAGTTGAAATCCCGTCACTGAATAAAACTCTCAACGCCGTAATTGAAGAAAGAGTCCCTGCAGCGGATCCCGGTTCACGGAGTTTTCTTGTCAAGGCCAGGCTGGAACAAACGCCGGGACTTCAACCAGGAATGTATGCACGATTAATGATTCCATCCAGTATTGAGGAGCAAATACTGGTACCGGCTGACCGAATCGGCCAAGTCGGACAGATGCAAATTGCATGGGTAGCAAGCCCACAAGGGAACATCGAAAGGCGCTTTGTTCGCACAGGCACCTTGTATCCAGACGGCCGCATCCAGATCACATCGGGACTTGATTCGAATGACCTAATTTTGCCAATCCCTGAGTATGTTGCTGCGCCCTGATGACCATTAGTAAATTAGTACTTTCACAAGCGCAAAAGCAGGAAATTAGGGACAAAACCTCCGCCTGGGTGAGTAAGGCCGAGCATATCTGGCAAAAATCATTTACTGAAATCCCGGTATATTTTGATTTACGAGGCAAGACCTCAGGCATTTATGTTGTTCGAGGTCACTGGACACACCAAGAGCAAAAGATTCGTTATAACCCGGCGATATTTGCCCGGCATTTTGAAGAAAGCTGCGCAACAACGATCCCTCACGAAGTCGCGCACCATATCTGCTACGAACTTCATGGAAAGAAAGCCAAGCCCCATGGAAAGGAATGGCGCGAAATCATGCTAGCCTTTGGGGTTCCTGCTGAAGCGACCAGTAAATTAGACCTGAGTGAGATTCCTCAAAAGAAACTGAAGCGATTCGAGTATATCTGCGATTGCGGATCTCACCAGCTCTCCAGTATTCGACACAACCGCATTCAACGCGGTCAAAGCCGCTATGCTTGCCCCAAATGCAGCGCCACGCTCACGAGAGCCTAGCCATCAGGTTTGGCGGGGCAGTACCGGTTAATAAAGTTTTGGTGTGTTGGCAAATTAGCTGCTTGCTGTTCGATACTTATTCTGAGCTTATCCAGCATTTGTTCAAGTTCATCCATGCTCGCTGTATCTGCAAATGGATGGTAGTCCTCAGGCATAACTCCTTGTCCCAACATAACCTGATACCAGCTTTGAGGAGTAAACAGTACATCGGGATCGTTAAACACTTTTCCTGTTGTTTTAAATATCTCGATTTTGTTTCTGAGCGACTCTGGAATATCCATTTCGCGACACTGTATCCAAAAATCTTCGTCACGCTGATTTAGATGGTAATGGAGAATGATGAAGTCCCTGACGTTATAAAACTCCCGTTTAAACTCACTGTTGTATTGGTTCACTTCGACAGGCTGCACCCCGCGATGAGGGAACTTATCTAGAAGTTTAAATACTGCCCTTTGAATAAAATGAATGCTGGTAGATTCCAGTGGTTCGATAAAACCTCCCGCCAAACCAACGGCAACGCAATTAGCTTTCCACTGTTCTTTGCGCATTCCTGTTCGGAACGGGATCAGGCGAGGTTCGCCAATCGGCTCACCCTGTAGGTTTTTCATCAAGATATCCTTCGCCTGATCATCTGTCAGATACTTACTGCTATAAACCAGACCGTTACCCGTTCTGTGCTGCAGCGGAATACGCCATTGCCATCCAGCAATCTCAGCAGTTGAAACGGTATAAGGGGGGGGGATCACCCTGATTTTTCGATTGCACAGCCAATGCTCTATCGCAGGGGAGCCATTCGCCCCAATCCTCAAATTCTGCGCCAAGGGTTTCGCCTAATAGAAGTGAACGCATACCCGAGCAGTCAATGAAAAAATCCCCAGTTATCTCTTCACCATCAGACAACTTCACAGACTTTATAAAGCCGGTCTTTTTATCCTGCTGTACTTGGTCAATTTTCCCTTCAATGCGCAATACCCCTCTTTGTTCAGAGTAACTACGCAAAAACTTTGCATACAAGCCTGCGTCAAAGTGATAGGCATAACCCAGGTTTCCCAAACCCTTTCTTTTATCTTTTGGGATTTTGGCAAACTTGTTGTTTTTCGCTGCCTGGTAATTCAGGGAATAGTCCCAAAGATCACGGCTGTTTTCTCCATCCAGACTGCGTCTCCACAGACTGACAAAATCGCAAAACTCGACATCCTTGCCGACCCTGCCAAATGTGTGCATATAGCGCTCGCCGATGCGTGTCCAATTGACAAAATCAATTCCCAATTTAAAACTTCCTTGTGTTGCGGCAACGAATTTGGCTTCATTCAAACCAAGTACACGATTCAGTTTTTGTAGCGCTGGTATAGTGGCTTCCCCGACGCCAACCGTTCCAATTTCCTCAGATTCAACTAGCTTTATATTTAGTGTCCGGCCCAGGACTTTCACCAATAAAGCTGCGGTTATCCAGCCTGCTGTACCACCACCAACGATGACGACTTGCTCAATTTTATTTTTTTTCTTTTACTTCTAATAACTTTAGTATGTTGTTCGGCAAAAAAGAATTTCGCATCGAGTATAAGAACTTTTTCAGGCGGAACCAGTATTAATCCCACTTGTAATGAATTTCATTCGGTCTTGGCAGCAATGCGATCAATAGTTATCCTGTCTAACCCATAAATGACGTGCTCGGAGCACCCATAATCTAATTGGACAATACGGCAGTTTTCGAGGTCTCACTCGAACCCAATGATGCCCGCCGCCTTGCCAGTCTCTGCGGGCAATTTGACCAACACCTCAGACTCATTGAACAGCGCCTGGATGTGCATATACGCAATCGTGGCAATCAGTTTTCTATTGAAGGGGAAACGGATATAGCCAGAGTCGCTATGCGTGTTGTTGAAGATTTGTATGACCAGACTCGTCGCAAGTCGGATCTTACGGCGGACGAAGTGCATTTGCGCCTGCAATCTTCACAGGTAGAGGAATCTGCTGCCAACGACAGCAGTCCACACAGCGCTGTCAGTATTCGAACCAAAAAGGAAACCATTAAGCCCCGCGGCCTAAACCAGATCGAGTATGTTCGACGAGTCCGCGAGCACGACATTAACTTTGGCATTGGCCCTGCCGGTACCGGCAAAACCTATCTGGCAGTGGCTTGCGCCGTGGAAGCCTTGATAAAGGATCGAGTCGAACGCATATTATTGGTAAGACCTGCGGTAGAGGCTGGGGAGAAACTGGGATTCCTGCCGGGAGATTTGTCCCAGAAAGTCGACCCTTATTTGCGCCCCCTTTACGACGCACTCTACGAAATGCTCGGTTTTGAGACGGTTAGCAAACTGATAGAACGCAATATCATTGAAGTAGCTCCCCTCGCCTATATGCGAGGAAGAACACTTAACCACGCGTTTGTCATACTCGACGAGAGCCAGAATACTACCCGCGAACAAATGAAGATGTTTTTAACCCGTATTGGCTTTGGGTCTACCGCAGTGATTACTGGCGATGCCACTCAAATTGACCTGCCGGGTAATGTTCGTTCGGGATTAATGCATGCCCGTGAAGTACTTGCCAAGGTAGAAGGCATCAGTTTTACCAACTTCAGTTCCAAGGACGTTGTTCGTCACCCCATCGTTCAGCGAATCGTGGAAGCTTACGAGTCCGCCGAGGGCGGCCCCCAGCATGCTACCGAGGATAAGCCTAAAAAATCCTCCACCGACAAAAAAAACGATTAGCGTGAGTATTATTTTGGACTTTGAAAATGCCACGTCCCATTCGACGCCGGACGTCGAAACATTTGAGCAATGGGTGAATGCAGCACTCAGCGAACGTTATGACCATGCGGAACTCAGCATGCGTATCGTTGACGAAGAGGAAATGAAAGATCTGAATAACCAATTCCGTGAACAGGACAAGCCCACCAACGTGCTTTCCTTTCCTGCAGAATTGCCAGAAGGTCTAGACATCCCTCTGCTTGGCGACATTGCTATTTGTGCCCCGATAGTTGAGCGTGAAGCCGGTGAGCAGAATAAGCCGATCACATCACATTATGCACATATGGCCGTGCACGGATCCTTGCATCTTGCAGGGTATGACCATATAGATGACCAGGAAGCTGAAGAAATGGAAGCCCTCGAAATCACCATTCTCAGGCAGCTTGGATTTGAAAACCCATACGAGAGAGATCAATAAATCGCTGCGGAAGAGCAGCAATAAATACATCATGAGCAACGACGACAAACCTCCTTCGAAACAAACCAGTTGGCTAGACCGGCTGGTCAATAGACTGTCACCCGCACCAGAAAACCGCGACCAGCTAGCGGATATTCTGCAAAGGTCCCACGAATCCAACATTATTGATGATGATGCCCTGCAAATTATGGAAGGCGCCATGCGCATTTCTGAGCTGCATGCAGGCGACATTATGATCCCGCGCTCCCAAATGGAGATCCTGAAGCTAAGTGCCAGCCCTTCAGACATCCTGAAGCAAATCACTGAGTCTGGGCACTCCCGCTTTCCCGTGGTGGACGAATCCGCCGACGATGTAAAGGGTGTTCTGCTAGCAAAAGATATGCTTCCCTTTATTAAGGGAGACTTCTCTGTACTGGAGATCAAACCATTGCTTCGTCCCGCCGTAATTATCCCCGAGTCCAAACGACTTAGCGTCTTGTTGCGTGAGTTTCGTGAACGACGCTATCACATGGCGATTGTGATTGATGAATACGGCAGTGTTAGTGGACTGGTTACTATTGAAGACATTTTGGAAGAAATCGTAGGTGATATTGAAGATGAAACCGACGAAGCTGAATCCGAGAGCATTCAATCCATTGGGGAGAACCTCTTTCTGGTGGAAGCCCAAACCGAAGTCGAGGATTTCAACGAGTTCTTCGAATCCGGGTTAAGTGAAGAAGAATACGACACTGTCGGCGGGCTGGTGACCAGCGTTCTGGGGCATCTCCCTGAAGTCGGTGAAAAAGTTGAGATCGAAGACTTTATGTTTGAAGTCGCCGAAGCTGACAACCGAAGAATCCTGAAGCTTCATGCGAGTCAGCTACCTCGCCCCAGCCTCGTGTAATTTTATTTACCGCCTTCGCCAACTGTTATTGTGAAAGCACTAAAATATTTGCTCGTCCTGCTCGCTGGAGCGAGCATACATTTTAGTTTTTCTCCTTACGACTTCTGGCCGGCTGGCATAGCCGGCCTACTTTTGTTCTGCAGTGTTATTGTCTCTGCAGAGCGCCCCAAATCAGCCTTTTTTCTCGCCTTTGTCTTTGCAGCAGGCTTTTTTGGAGCCGGGGTCAGCTGGGTCTATGTCAGTATTCATACCTACGGTGAAGTCCCTGCCTTCCTGGCTATTATTTTTACCTCCGGGTTCGCTCTTTTCCTGGCATTACTTTTTGCCCTACCCTGGCTGCTTTATCCAATTATCGGAAATACGACAGGGCTCCGCCTTTTTTGCTTTCCACTTTTTTGGTTGCTGAGCGAATGGCTTCGCGGCTGGCTTCTCACCGGATTCCCCTGGCTTTATCTGGGCTATGCCCATGTCGACAGCCCAATGAGTGGATGGATTCCAGTGATTGGCGTGCTGGGCACAGGACTTCTGATTGCCATTGCCGTCGCTGCTATCAATTTTGCGCTAATTCATCGCTCCACACGGATTACCGGATTATCCGGGGTGACTCTTTTGATGATTTTTATTCCGGGAATAATGCTTTCACCTGTCGAATGGACAAACACCACCGACACACAAATCCCTGTGACCATGGTGCAGCCAGACATACCCATGAGAGATAAATGGAATCCGGCCCGGGCGGATGAAATTTTGCTCAAACTGGAAGATTTAAGTTCAGACGCCTGGAAGCCGGGTCTGCTGGTTTGGCCGGAAGCGGCTATCCCATTTGTTGGAGATGCCGCAGATCCATATGTCGAGTTTCTCAACTCGCTGGGCAGCCAGTCTGATACCGCTATTATTACCGGGCTCCTGACATACGACGCCGAACGAGACACCTACCTGAACAGCATTGCGGGTCTGGGTAAGGCCGACAACATCTATCACAAACAGAGGCTGGTTCCTTTTGGCGAATATGTTCCTTTAGAAAACCTGCTTCGTGGCACCATGCACTTTTTTGATTTACCCATGTCTGTAATAAGACCTGGTCCTGGCGGGCAATCGCCACTTTCTTTTGACTATCTGGGAGAAAGCTTTCTATTGGCGCCGGCGCTCTGCTATGAGATTGCCTATGCCTGGCTCGTTAGGGAGATGGCCGCCGATTCAAATATGCTGGTGACGCTCAGCAATGATGCCTGGTTTGGTACCAGTATCGGCCCCTGGCAGCATATGCAAATTGCACAGGCACGCGCTCTGGAAAACCAAAAACCGCTATTAAGGGTCACCAACAACGGGATTACCGCATTGGTTGACCACCAAGGCCTTATTGTGGAAAAGGTTCCACAGTTTCAGAGTGCTTCCTTAAGAACAATGATTGAACCACGTACTGGACAAACACCATTTACCCGGCATGGACAACTTTTCTCCATGAGTCTGGCCGGTTTGATGTTGATTTATGCGATCTTTCGCTCGGTACAAGGTCACCGGTTTCAAAAGTGGTTGGTTTAAAAACCACAAACTTCAGCCAAGACAAAAAACGGCGAGCTTCCTTGTGGATAGCCCGCCGTTTATTTGCGCCCTAATTGGTGATCAAAGGAAGCAAATCACGGTCATGGTGATAACGCACTTCACTGACATTATCGAAAATCATGGTTGCACCAACGTCCGCTGAGTAGGCTGGCCATTTCGGCAACCCATCATGATTGGGGTCACCATAGCGGGCAAAATTTACCCAGGCACTGCTCATTTTGTAGGCCATCGCAGCCGCCTCTGGCCCTCCTCCGGTAGACGTCGATACCAGCTCGGCATTATTAAACACATAAGGAATTTCAGCACAGTGCCAGGCCATGGCAATGCCATCCATCACCGGTGAAAACCGGGTGAAGACATAGGAATAAACAGGAGCGCCATCTTGCCGTACTTTTGCAAGCACGGCATCGGCCGTGCCGAGGACATCATCGGCCGCTACGAGAAGGACCGATTCCTGGCCATACTGCCCGATGCCACGGTGGAAGGCGCCGCCG
>JAURLY010000183.1 GCA_030830945.1 Gammaproteobacteria bacterium
AAGATATTTTCTTGTTCATTGAGAACAGGAATAACTATAGAAAGATCCATGAAATCACGATCATACACACCAAGCTAAAAGTGCTACGACTTTAAGGACCTAACATTAAGAGAACCTTAAGACATTGAGAATAAAGATGTCATCCCGAATAAACCCAAACGACCAACATCAGAATGCATAAGAATTGATAACAGGGCATGGCAGGTTGTAAGCAACTGTTATCGTTAGTATTTTTTAAATTGAAAATCCCCGCTTCGCACGAATTATTCGAACGGAACGGGGATTAATTGCACTCAATTAAAAATCGTATTTGATGCCTATATCAACTGATCTCCCTTCTCCTGGAAGCGCACCAAACTGTTCTGTACGATCCGTAGCCAGCCATCCAGCATAATTGGCGCCACCCAATGGCATATCATAGTAACGATCCAACAGGTTGCTTAGACCAAGGCTCAAAGCCAGCTTTTCCCAGCGATAACTGACTTCCAGATCAACCAGGGCATAGGAATCTGTGGCAGCTTCAAGGCGCCGCGTATCCATGTGCTTCTTGCGGTCTACCCACTCCATTGCCAGAGTGCTGGTCCAGTTTTTGTAACTATGCTCGAACCCCAGATTCAGATTCAAGGGCATGATGTTGTAAAGGTCGCCCATGTTGTCATCACGCTCGCCACGGGTATAACCCAGTCGGCTATTCAATCTCAGCTCATGACCGTTTGCGTTTACCAAAGGGAGCTGCCCCTGAACTTCAACGCCGTAGATGTTGGCATCTGTATTGGCAAACTGCAGTAAAGGGCGAGATACTTGCATCGCCATACGCGGATTAAACGTCCCGATCTGTTGCACATCAATGTAGTCGTCTATCCGTGTGTAATAACTGCTGACCAGAAGCTGCGCACCCGAATAATTTTGCCACCTCAGGCTTGCACTTAGCGTATTAGCCGTTTCTGGTTCAAGATCCATATCACCCACATATCCGTTGGCATCGCCAAACCAGCTGATCATGGTCATGGCCATGGTGCCACGCCCCCAGGTGTAGCGTTCGTACAAATTGGGGGATCGGGTTTTACGGGCATAGCCAATCTCTAGCTGACTTTCGGAGTTGATGGCGTAACGGGCAATCGCCGTGACATCTACGTTATTGTCGGTGCGTCGACGATCCCGGGAGTTGAAATGCATTGCCGCAGGGGCATCCAGATTCATACTCATCATGCCTCCCATACTCATACCACCCATATCCATGCCGGGCATCATGTCGTTATAGGGTTGTACGTCACCGGTATCGGAAATAACATGCTCATAGCGCACACCAAACTCCGTGTGCCACTTTTCCGTCAGCGCATTTTCGGTTTCAATATAAATGGCATTTCGGGTGCGCTCTCCATCATTGATGTTGATGTAATCATTGGGGCCCATCATCATTGAACCGGGAACCGCTGGCCAACGATCATTTGTTCTAAACGCCTGAAACTCGTGGCCAATTCGAAGAGAACCCGTATCAGTTGGTATTACGCCAGCAATCTTGTACCCGTAGTCGCGACCTTCTGTCACCATTGGCATGGCTCCGGGCTTCTCATCAGTAAAAAAGCCCATTTCATGATCTACACCGTGATAATTCAGGCTGGTTTCCAGTTTTCCCCATGAAAGATCACGAAGATACTGCACGTTCAAACCTGTACTCTGGTTGTCCACCATATCCATATATTGATTTGGAAAGCCTTGATAAGGGACTTTCTGATGGGACAGTTTGAGGGTCAGAGAAGAGTCGTCATTTTTTCTGCCGAAAGTAAGGCTGTGACTTTCACTGCGATAAAGTGTATCCAGAACTTTATTGCCCTTTCCATCACGGTAGCTATCTGCCTCATCATAGGTGCCAGTGTACGTCAGGCTTGTGATTTGGTTGGCAACTGCCAGTCTTAATGCCACTCCCCTATTGTCATTCACACTGCGACCAAATGCTGAAGCAGAACCCGTTTTAATTAAGCCATTTGCATTTTCGGCAAATACTGGCTGCTCAGACTCAATAATAATTGTGCCCGCAATACTGTCACCTCCCTGGCTTACGGGCGTTATACCAGCGACTACTTCGGCTACGGAAACTCGACTGGAATCCATATAGGAAAGTGCTGGATTCATATGATTACCACAAGCAGAGGTAATGGTGGCACCGTCGATCAGAAGCTTAATACGATCGTCATTCATGCCACGAAGTATGCGCAAGCTGGAAATGCCCCCGGCACTGGCAAAATCGACTCCTTGACTTTTGAGGTGTTCAGACGCATCACCTGTCCCGTGCATCATGTGCTGGAGTTGCCCTTTGATCACCACTTCTTCCAGGTCCCTATGTGTTGTCTCTATGTGTTGAGAGACCGCGGGAAAGGATATTGCGCCCACACCCACCAGCATCATGGCGATGTAAAAACGCCAAAAGGGTTTATTTGTAAGTAACATTTCTTACTCCAATAGCAATTACAGCACTACGTGTACTGCAATTTATTCAATGTATAAGTTGTTTATTGATATTGGAGCTTGTTTGGAGGACCCCTTGCCAGATACTGACTGGCAAAGCGTTGAAGGCGCAATGAAGAAGCTTGCCAAATGGTAAGCAGAGCGAGGAATAACCCCATGACGAGGTCAGCAGACTGATAGATAGCTGCACTGGAAAAACCGCTACCCAGATCACACTGCTTGTACTCATTATCTTTAGAAGAGCCAGTATCACCCTGAGGCATGTGGTGATGATGATGCCCTGACTCGCCCATGAGCACCGCCATGGTCGAACTGGAAATACCATCCGGACAAAGTACAAGGTACCAGCCCGACGCCAGGGAACCTGGCATAAAGCCTGTAGGCACAAGAATACGCAACAGCATCGCCAGAAGTGCGATGCTGATAACCAAACGACGGTAATTATTGCGCATGTCTATTATTTAGCTTTCAGGAAGAAAGCATAGAAACTATGCATGAGCTCTATCTTTAATAAAAAAGCAAATTCTATCAAAAATACCTATGCAGGCTAAAAACTAATGGCATTCATTGAAGTAATACGGAGATGCTCAAGAATTGATAACAGGGCATGGCAGGCTGTAAGCGACTGTTATCGTTGATATTTTTTAAATTAAAATCCCCGTGTTGGTAGCTCGAGTCGAGGCGCAAAGCGCCGAGAAAGCCCCGCACTAGTGCGGGGACCCGAAGGGTGAGCTCCATTTGTGGAGCTAATATTCCACCCAGGCACCATACAAATCAATGACTTACAACTAATCGAAACTCTCACGAGTCCGTCTTAGTAATCAAAAAAGGGTTTATAAGCCGGAAATTTCCCATCCTTTTCTGTAGTTCTTGCTTACGAATTGATTGGCATCTTCAAAATTGGTGATGCGCATATTCTCTCCGTCCCAACGGAGTTTTTTCCTGCCGTAGAATTCCATATTGCCAGCATCATTTTCCCTTCTAAGCATATGGGTTCTGATGGCAATATTTCCCATTAATACCGTTTCAGTAAACGGCCCTGCATAGTCAAACGAAGAAGTAAGCGCTTTGTGTTTGTCTGAGTTAAAGCCTGCTTTGCAGGCCTCTGTCCAGGCGGCATTGTGCACGGCATCCAGGTTTCCTTGTACGCTAGTATCAAAGGGCTGTGGTTCCATTCCATTCTTGAACAGGATTGGATTGTTTCCGTAATCTGTACAAGTAATTATTCCCTCAGAACCCATCATCATTACGCCACTATTAGTCGCTGAGTAGTAATCACTGATTTCGTCGGGTATGGCAGGGGTGATTCCACCGTCTGTCCATTCAAGTTCGACACCTGCTTGCCCCGCAGTTTTACTGGGAAAATCAATGGTCACTTTGGAAGCGACCGGGCAACCATCTGGCACGTAATCCGGCGTCCACATTTCGGAGTAAATATTGGCAACACTACACTGCACTCCTGTGGGATAGTCCAGATTCAATACTTTATAAGGCACGTCGAATAAGTGGCAGCCCATATCGCCCAAGGCGCCCGTTCCGTATTCCCAGAAGCCTCTCCAATTAAATGGGTGCAGTCCCGGTGCGTAAGGCTTATCTGCTGCTGGCCCGAGCCATAAATCCCAATCCAGACCCTCAGGTTTTTCTGAGGGATTGGCTGCAGGAGCGCCCTTCCCTTGTGGCCAAACAGGTCTGTTAGTCCATATAAAAACTTTGTTTACTTCGCCAATAGCATTGCTGTCCATCCACTCTTTGATTTTGACCACACCAAGGGAGGTGCCCCCCTGGTTTCCCATTTGGGTCACTACTTTTTGTTTTCTCGCTAGATGGGTGAGGTGCCGCGCTTCTGCAATGGTGTGGGTAAGTGGTTTTTGAACATATACATGAAGATTTCGCATCATGGCTTCGTGTGCGATAACCGCATGGGTGTGGTCTGGCGTAGAAATAGTGACGGCATCCAAATCTTTTTGCTGATCCAGCATTTCTCTAAAGTCATAGTAGAACGAAGCATCGGGGTGCCTTTCCACGGCACTTTTGGCCATGGCTGGATCGACATCGCAAAGGGCTATTACCCTGTTTTTACCATTGTTATAAGCGTTGTTAATGTCAGAGTTCCCTTTTCCGCCAGCGCCAATGGCGCCGAGGACTAGCTGATCACTAGGCGCGGTATAACCCGTTCCCCCCAAAACATGCCTCGGAACAATTAAAAAGCTGGCACCTAGTAAAGCGCTTTTTTTAATAAAATCTCTTCTGTTTTTTTTTGTTTTCATGATTTTGATCCGTTTCTATGGCTCGACAAAAAGTGCCGCTATGCCTTCCACCCAAATAATTGAGCCGCGTTGCCTCCAAAAATAGCTGCTTGCTCCGCTTTGGATAACTGCGTCAGATGAGTAGCGATGGTCTCGCGATACTGGCGGTAGCTCTCGGGCGTTGCCCGGACATTAAACCCGCCACCATA
Organism: Gammaproteobacteria bacterium; assembly: GCA_030830945.1. GTDB lineage: Bacteria > Pseudomonadota > Gammaproteobacteria > Pseudomonadales > GM7GCV1 > GM7GCV1. The sequence goes on from JAURLY010000183.1 coordinate 4,922, forward strand.
AATGATTCTGTCGGGACCAAAAGCATCCACAATTTGGCGCATGACCGGACCTACATCACGGTGCGGATAACTGTTCTGACTAGGTATCGCCGCCAGTTTCATGATGGTATTTGGCAGTTTCGCCCAATCGAGAACCTTTGCGTGCTCCTCGGGAGTTCCCTGCATCGGGCGACCCAGGTGATCGATGATCACGGTCGTATCAGTGAATTCACGGATGTAAGGATCCAACTGTTCGGCATAACGAGGCGAAAAATGTAGCTGGGCGGCAACACCCGAATCGCTCACCATTTGCCACCAGCGTTTGAGTTCCGGTCGACCAAACGGAGGTAGTCTGCCGGGCGCATAGGCATGGAGCCGGGAGGCGATGATTTTCTCAGCATTAGCACTGAGAAACTCTGGCATGCGTTCCAGCGAATCGGGTCGATCGGAGAAAAACAGGCAGGTGCCTTTTAGTCGCCCGCCACCAACTTCCAGACAATGTTCCAGATAACGATGATCGTCCTGGTAGGGTTCAGGATGCACCACGATGGCATAATCAACGTCGGCACCATCCATGCAGTCCATCAGAAACTCCGGGGTGGCCGCTTCTGCCGGACGATAGGGTGCCCGCTCATGGTAGGGAAACTGCTGACTGTCTGCCCCGGCAAAACAATGCAAATGTGTGTCGACTACCGGCTCACTTGTTTCTTGGGACGCTTGTGCAGCCAGTCCCTGCCGCGCGGCCGGAATGCCTGCGGCGGCGATGACACCTGCCATCAGCTTCAGATATTTACGTCGATCAACTTTCATCATTTTTCTCGTAACAAATTAGATGGGTATTTGTGTCTTTCGTTTGTCTTGGCGTAGACACTAATATACTTTCTTGATTTAGTCGTCACCATTTCCTGCCTTCAATGCACTGCTTCAGGGTTTTAAAGAGGCAATATATGCCGCTAGCGCAATCATATCCTCGCCGCTTAGCGTTTTCGAAACAGCCACCATGGCAACGCCATTAGGTCCCGAGCGAAAGCCAGTCTGGAAATCATACATCTGCCGAATGAGGTAGGTCGGGGAACGCCCCGCCAATCTGGGGATATCGCCCATGCCTCTTAGCCCTTGGCCATGACAAGATGCGCAAGCAAGTGGGCCAGAAGCTGCCACATGCCTGCCTTTTTCTACACTACCAACGGGCACATAAGCGATAAATTCAACTCGCGAATCCCGATTAACAAATCGTTCCATATCCGCAGGAAATTCAATAATTCTTGCTCCAATCGGCTCAAACTCCTCATCGTCTAAAACAGCTAAATGCCAGCCTCTTTCATAGGTAAGTGGCACTTCTTCTGTTTCGATTACACGAATATTTGCCAATGGTTTTACACGGGAAAAATAATTTGCCGCGGCATCAATTTCTTCATCCGTTAAAGCATGTGACAGTGAAATCATGGCCTCGACCGGACGTCGAGACGGCACAGGATTTCTTCGATCACCGTTCTTAAAATCAGCTATCTGTTGCTTAAAATAGGCAACGGGAAGCCCATCGATACTGGCATTTTCGGGGCCACCTGTGCCGTTGGCCCGGTGACAGGTCCCACAGGCAAAAACATCTGATTTGCGACCGACTGCCACAATTGGTGGCATTTCGGGATGATCCTGAGGGTGCCAATCAGGCGTGTTAAAAAGGTCGCGCATCCTG
>JAURLY010000184.1 GCA_030830945.1 Gammaproteobacteria bacterium
GGCGCGGGTAAATCCACCAACATAGGTTTTATTCAGGCGTTTTTGGCTGACAGGGGAGTTGAACTGATCTCCACTCGTGAGCCCGGTGGAACAGTTTATGCGGAAAAAATCCGCAATCTTCTTTTGGACCACGACGATGAGCCTCTCGATTCGATGGCTGAGTTATTGCTGATCTTCGCTGCCAGGGCCCAGCATTTGAACCAGTTGATCCTCCCTGCACTTAATGAGGGAAAATGGGTGCTCTGTGATCGCTTTACAGATGCTACCTATGCCTACCAGGGGGCCGGCCGTAAACTCGGCATGTCCAAAGTGGCAGATCTGGAAAACCTGGTGCAGGGGGAATTGCGTCCTGACTTAACGCTCATTCTGGATATTCCCGTAGATGTAGGAATGGAGCGGGTTGCCGGCCGCGGTGAGTTTGACCGCTTTGAAAGTGAACAGCAGGAATTTTTTGAATCAGTCCGTCAGTCATATCTTGAACTGGCCCAGGCGTCCCCTGATCGCTACGCCGTGATTGATACATGCAATTCACTTGAGCAGGTGCAATCAGATATTGCTCTGATACTGGAGCAACTGCTGCCATGATTGCCAACTATTCCTGGTTGGCAGAGCCCTTTGCCAAAATCCGGCGTGATGCTGAATCCGAGAGACTGGCGCACGCACTACTGGTCACTGGCGGCCTTGGTTCGGGTACTGCTGAATTTTGCCGAGAAATAGCTGCGTATAGGCTCTGCCAGTCCCCGGGGGAAAATGCATGTGGAAACTGCAAGGCATGCCAACTATTTGATGCGGGCAGTCATCCCGATCTTCGCTTGCTGGAGCCAGAAGGCGCTGCCAAGAGTATTCGAGTTGACCAAATTCGTTCGTTGACCGGGTTTATTGCTCAAACGCCTCAAATTGGCAATTGGAAATTGGTCATTATTGAGATGGCTGATCGCATGAACCAAAATGCGGCCAATGCTTTGCTAAAGATGCTAGAAGAGCCCTCAGGAAATTGTCTGATTTTGCTCGCGACAGAGCGCCCGCAATTGCTCTTGCCTACCGTGCGAAGCCGTTGCTCCAAGCTGAGGATCAAGGCGCCATCAGTTAGCCAGTCTGTGAACTATTTGGTCGAGCAGGGTATGTCTCAGGAACAGGCAGAACAGCTTGTTAGTCAGGTTGGAGCGCGACCAATTCAGATTCAGGAGTGGTTGCAACAAGATATTCTGCCGCAGTGGCAAACATCCATGAAAAAATTGCAGGCACTGGATACAGGCCAAACCTCGCCCATCGCGGTTGCCAGCGAATTGGCAAGCATGGATTTTTCACTTCTAATTTCCTGGGCAATGCAATTTGTGGCTGGACGCTCCCGGTTACTGGCGTTTAAAGATCGTGAGCGATCTCGGGCCTACCTTGAGTTATTCGAGCGTTTGAAAGATTGCCGCAGAGAGCTGGATGCTGGAACCAATCCAAATCCCCAACTTGCCCTGGAAAGTTTGTTTGTCCAATGGCAGTCCGTTGTCCATAATTAGTCATTACCGGTTGAGCATTCGATTTGTTCGCATTGCCTGCTTCATGCTCGCTCTATACAATTCCAGCAAGAACTTCGCGAGGTGTTCACTATGGACATGAATATGGGAGCAGAAGGGGGCATTTTAACCCTGGAGCTTAAAGACCAGGCTGCGTTATACCAGGCTTACATGCCATTTGTGAAAGGCGGCGGCCTGTTTGTAAACACTGCTCGTCAATATTCTATTGGTGATGATGTATTCGTCCTGCTCACTTTGCTCGAACAAAGTGAACCAATTCCGGTTGCCGCCAAGGTTGTTTGGGTAACGCCCAAGGGCGCTACCTCCTATTTGCCAGGCATTGGTATCCAGCTGAGCGAAGACAACCGTGAATTAATGAATCGCATTGAGACCCAACTGGCAGATCAACTTAATTCAAAAAAACCTACCTATACCATGTAGGCAGTGGTCAGGGGCTTATCTTTAAGAGCCTTTTCGCACAGACTTCAGAAGCATACCTGTAGTAACAGCTATATGATTGATTCCCACTGTCATCTTGACCGTCTTGATCTTAGTCCTTACGACAATTCTCTGGATAAGGCACTGGTCAATGCTCGGTCAAAGGGTGTAGAAGGTTTTCTCTGTATTGGTATCGGGTTTGATAAGGCCGCCGAGATGGTTGAACTGCAATCTAGGTATCCAGATGTCTGGCTGTCCCTGGGTGTGCACCCGCTTGATCATGAGCAGGCAGTTGATACGGATACTCTGATGAAGTGGTGTGCCTTGCCAGAAGTGATTGCCGTTGGTGAGACTGGGTTGGATTATCACTACCGTCCCGAAACCCGCGAGCTGCAACTGGACTCATTCGCCCAACACTTGGCTGCAGCTGATGAATTAAGAAAGCCAGTGATTGTCCATACCAGATCGGCAAAAAAAGATACTCTGGATTTAATACGCGCACAAAAAAGTGATTCAGCGGGAATACTGCATTGTTTTACCGAGTGTTGGGATATGGCCTCCCAAGCCCTGAATATGGGCTATTACGTTTCTATATCTGGCATAGTGACATTCAGGAACGCTGAAAATGTTCGGGACGTCGCAAAACAAATCCCCATGGATCGACTGCTGATTGAAACCGATTCCCCCTATTTGGCCCCGGTTCCTTTTCGTGGCAAAAGTAATGAGCCTTCATACCTCCCCAGTACGGCAGAATTTATTGCGCAGTTGCGAGGTGTTTCCCTAGAAGATTTAATAGCTGCGACCACCGAAAATTTTTATCGTCTGTTTCCCTCGACCAAGACTTAGGGAAACAGTTGGATTGCGAATACCTAAATTAAAAAATAAAGCACATTGGAATAAACCAGAATGCAAAAAATAGAGTTAAAAATACTGGATTCCCGGGTAGGGACAGAAGATTTTCCACTGCCAGCCTATGCTACAAACGGTTCAGCTGGCGTTGATTTGCGCGCCTGTCTGGATGAGGATCTGGTGTTGTCACCGGGTCAAACAGAGCTGGTGCCGACCGGTATTGCCATCCATATAAAAGATCCAGGGCTGGCGGCAACCATTTTGCCGCGATCTGGTTTGGGCCATAAACATGGAATAGTTCTGGGGAATTTGGTTGGACTGATTGACTCAGACTACCAGGGCCAGTTATTTATTTCGGTTTGGAATCGTGGCAGTCAGGCTTTTACTATTTCTCCTGGTGAGCGTATTGCTCAACTCGTTATTGTGCCGGTTGTCCAGGTCGGCTTTCAGGTCGTAGAAGAATTTGGTGAAAGTGAACGTGGTGAAGGCGGTTTTGGACACTCGGGTACTCGCTAGAGAATAATCATGCGCCTTGTATTTGGTTTGGGATTGCTGACTTTATTTTTGGTATTGCAATACCAGCTATGGATAGGTGACGGCAGTCTTGGACAGAGAGCAGAATTGCAGCAGGAAATCGATGCACAACAAATCAAAAACCAACAGTTAAGGGCTCGGAATGAAATTATTGCCAGGGAAATTGAAATTCTCTCCAGCAGTGATGAAGCCATAGAGGAGGTCGCGAGGTCAAAACTGGGTATGATTGGTGAGAATGAGAAGTTTTATATAATTCCTGAGCAAAAAAACGCCCCGTCTCCAGAGACGGCTCCGCCGCAATAACCTGTTACCCAAGATGTCAGATAAACCGAGACCCATTTACGCCATTGTGCCCGCTGCGGGTAGCGGCCAGCGCTTTGGCGGGCCCATTCCGAAACAGTATCTTCCCTTGTCTGGTATGACGGTTATAGAACACAGTCTTCAGCGACTATTGCCAAGGGTCGATAGAATGGTTGTTGCATTGGCGGAAGACGACCAGGTCTTTCAGGGGCTCGACATCGCCAATCACCCAAAAGTAGAAATGGTGGTCGGTGGTGAGTCACGATCAGAATCTGTTCAATCGGCACTAACTAAACTAAACATTGGCTCGGATGATTGGGTGCTGATTCATGATGCTGTCCGTCCGTTGGTCACCAGACAGGATCTTCATAATTTGATAGCCAGATTGCAATTCCATCCGGTTGGCGGCCTTTTGGCGACGCCAGTTTTTGATACGGTTAAACGGGCGGATCAAGAGAAGCAGGTACTGCAATCGGAAGACCGTGAAGGACTTTGGTTGGCGCAGACACCCCAAATGTTTCGTTATCGAAAGTTAAGTGAAGCGCTGGAAAAATGTGAGGGCGATGCCAGTGTGACAGACGAAAGCATGGCGCTAGAACAAGCTGGGCATAGGGTTCAGTTAGTGGAAGGCTCAAGAACCAATATTAAAATTACCCGGCCGGAAGATTTGCAATTGGCAGAGCTGATTCTGCGCCGGTTTACTGCGCAGGATTCTCCCGTCCTGGACGAGAGCGCTTACTAATGCGTATTGGTCAGGGTGTAGACGTCCATGCCTTTGGGCCAATTGGTGAAGAAGACCATATTTTTGTGGGTGGCGTAAGGATTCCTCATCAATGTGGTGTCTTGGCTCATTCTGATGGGGATGTGTTGTTGCATGCGCTCTGTGATGCCCTTTTGGGAGCGATTGCCGCAGGCGATATTGGACACCATTTTCCCGACAACGATGAGCGCTGGAAGGGTGCGGACAGTCGTGTGCTTTTGCGCGAATGCTATCGTCTGGTGAAAGACAAGGGTTTCCGCCTGGTCAATCTGGATAGCTGTATTGTTGCGCAAAAGCCCAAAATGGCCCCTCATATCGAAGCCATGCGGGCCATAATTGCCCAAGATCTTGAAATAGGAGTTGATCGGGTTAGTGTCAAAGCAACTACCACGGAAAAGCTTGGTTTTACCGGCAGGGAAGAAGGGATTGCTGCCCACGCCTGCGTACTGCTGTCAGAAGTGCAAAGCTGAAGAGTCATATTCTTGGAGTTTAAGATCCACTTCGCCCGGCAGAATTTGCCTAAGCTTGCACGCTGCCAAGGGCGTATCCGATCCGAAAATACGGATTTTCAGGTAGATGAAATTTTGGGTTTTGAGCCTCAGGGTGAGGGCGAGCACGTTTATCTACATATTCGAAAGACCGGACAGAATACCGTTTGGGTAAAGGAGCAACTGGCCAGTAA
>JAURLY010000185.1 GCA_030830945.1 Gammaproteobacteria bacterium
ACCCTGTAAATCGTTATAAAAATGAAGGTTACCTAATTCTGTCTACCTTTTGTGTTTTTGCGTATACGCCTGTAGCAAATTTCATGCGACTCGCAGTTCGGAATAGCTTGCTGTAATCTTTATAAAAAAAATAACTATTCGCTTCCTAAAAGCGAGGAATTGCATGAACACAAAGATCTCCCGACGAAAAATCCTGCAAATGGCATCAGTGCCTGCCCTGATTCCCTGGGCCAAAGCACAGGCACTTGCACCGACAACGTCAAAGGTTTATCCCGGCATCGATGGCAAGCTCGTTTATGTCCCTGACAATCAGGGGAATATCATCATTGATGCCTCTCACGCTGGATACAAAGGCGGAGGCGTAAATATACCCAGAGTACCCGTTCGGGAAACCATATGGCCGGCAAATGGTGACAACTGGGAACACTTGCAGTCCGCCATTGACCGAATTTCATCACTGCCTTTGGGACCTGACGGCTTTCGCGGCACTCTATTGCTTAAGGCTGGGTATTACCATCTGTCAAAACCACTAAAAATACAGGCCAGTGGCGTGGTGCTCCGTGGCGAGGGCATGGAAGATAGCGGCACTATTCTTGTGGGCACCAGAACCAGCAATCCTGAAGATACCCGTCGAAAGACACTGGTCGAGATTGGTGGAGAAACAGGCGCCATCGGTCAGGAAAACACAAAACAATCGATTTTGGATGAATACGTGCCAGTAGGCTCACGCAGTTTCAGGGTCTCCTCTGCCCGGCAATTTAGGCCAGGAGACAAGGTAATTGTGCGTCGAAAGAGCAATGACGACTGGATCAACGCTGTGGGTATGAATATTGACACTCCCCAAGGAAGATGGGACAACTTCAATATCGACTGGGACCGTGAAATTGTGGATGTTCAAGCCGACAGCATCACGTTCGATGCACCTATCACTTGTGCAATAGAAGCGCGCTGGGGAGGCGGTGAAATCATGAAATATGATGATACCGGACGTATCGAAAATGTCGGTGTGGAAAACCTGCGTGGAGTAGCAGAGTTCGACCCAACTGTTCGTTCGACGGAATACGGTAATATGGATCGGCCAAATTTTGTCGCTGAAGAATATTACGCGGACGAAGACCAATATCGTAATTTCATTATCTTCGGTAATGCCAAAAACTGTTGGGTCAGAAACGCCACTGCCATGCACTTTGTTTATAGCATGGTAGGGACACAGGGCGGCTCCAAATGGATAACCATTCAAGACTGTGTGTCGCGTGAACCGGTCTCAAGAGTCTGGGGGGCGCGCAGATTTACTTTTGGGTTGAGAGGACAGCTCGCGCTGGTCCAACGTTGCCACTCTGATGAAGGGCGACATTCTTTCGTAACCGGGCAGCCCTCTGGAAATGGTAACGTATTCCTTGACTGCTTAGCCACTCGCCCTTACTCATCGAGCGAACCGCACGAACGATGGTCGACAGGAAACTTATACGATAATGTTCAGGCTCCTCTCACTGCAAGATTCTGGAAAGGTATTATTATTGGCTGGGCAGGAGCAAACACTGTTTTCTGGAACTGTGAGGGCGATTTCCTCATTCAAAAACCACCAACAGCACAAAACTACGCCTTTGGTCACATTGGTGTGAACGCTGTGGTCTTTAATACAAGGCTTCAAGATCTGACATTGGAAAACGGCTACATGGAGTCGCTCGGTGTTCACGTCACGCCACGCAGCCTCTATCTTGCCCAGCTTCGCGAACGGCTTGGCGAATCAGCTGTTCGCCAGATTGCCAGCTACTCTCAGCTTGACTAAAACACATACATGGCTAACTTAGACGAATGGGAAAACTGGAAACCAAAAGTGGTAAGAGCCGGAAGCCTTTTAAGGCTGCCGAGCTTGCATTAAAAAGATGGAAAAGTCGCTCTCGATGTAATATTTTGCCTCCCTCAATGGAATAAGATAAACAAAAACTGGTTACCTATTCAATGCGCTTTCTATCCTCCTTGAAATACTCATTTTCTTTTTTTCTATTTCCACTATTTTTTCTGGTTTCATGTAACAGTGAAGAACCGACATTAATAGCGCCGGACGATGGCCATTTCACGAAAACCATGCTGACAATGGGTGAATTTTTTGAGCCCATTGATATGACCATCCTGCCAAATATGGATATTCTCATCGCTCAAAGAAGAGGTGAAATACTCAGATATAACAACGAAACAGCCGAGTTAACTCAGGCAGGATTTCTTAATGTCTACTTTAAAACGGATGTAGAGGGCGTAAACGCGGAAGAAGGGGTTGTAGGGATCGAAAAGGACCCGGATTTTGCGAACAACGGTTATGTCTACGTCTTTTACAGTCCCATCGACAAAGAAGTGAACCGTCTATCCCGGTTTGTATATGAAAATGGCGAATTGAATATGGATTCAGAAACATTGGTTCTGGAGCTCTATTCCCAGAGGGATATTTGCTGTCACACCGGTGGCGACATCGCTTTTGATTCTGAAGGCTTGCTCTATCTATCTACAGGGGACAACTCCACGCCGTTTAATCAAAAACAAGGGGAATTCACCCTGGATGGCTACGCGCCTTTGGATACCCGCCCGGGTTTTGAGCAATACGATGCGCAGCGGTCCTCCGGTAACGCCAATGATCTTCGAGGAAAAATCCTGCGCATCCATGTTAACGCTGACGGTACCTATACTATCCCCGAAGGAAATCTTTATCCGGAAGGAATGGAAGGCACGCGCCCAGAGATCTTCGTACAGGGAACACGAAATCCTTACGCCATTTCGGTTGATCCAAAAACAGGCTTTCTCTATTGGGGCGAAATCGGGCCCGATGCAAGAAAAGACAACCTGGGACAGCGTGGCCCCATAGGTTATGACGAGATCAACCAAGCCCGTGAAGCCGGGCACTATGGCTGGCCATTTTTTGTCGGTAATAATTACGCTTACAATGAATATGATTACACCACTGGGACCTCAGGCCGCCAATTTGATCCGGAAAACCCGATAAATGATTCACCCAACAATACCGGTATTAGAGAGCTGCCTCCTGCGCAACCAGCCTTTATATGGTACCCGTACACTGAATCCGCAGAATTCCCACAAGTTGGCACCGGGGGGAGAAATGCCATGGCCGGCCCTGTTTACTATACGGATTTGTATCCGCAAGAAACCAGGCTTCCCGACTACTTTGAAGGAAAATTGTTCATCTATGACTGGATACGAAACTGGGTAAAAGTAGTCACGCTCTCTCCGCAAAGTGACTATGTCTCAATGGAACCTTTCATGGAAGGAACAGAGTTCAATGCCGTCATTGATATGGAAACCGGACCCGACGGAAAGCTGTACATGCTTGAATACGGACGCGGCTGGTTCTCTGCCAACCCGGACGCTGGTCTCGCAAGAATTGACTATGACCCGACCTCCGTTATATCAGCACAGGAGAATCTTACAGAAGCCGATGCAATGACTGACGAGGTACCGGAAGCAGGCCATTTAATTCCCACCGAGGAAATGTCTGGAAAGCAACTGATCGCGGACCTGGATTGCAGCTCATGCCATCTCACCTATGAAATGTCAGTTGGCCCTCCATACGCCAGCATCGCAGAACGTTATGAGGATTCAGCTGAAACAGTTTCTCTTCTATCCAGAAGAATCATTGAAGGTAGTGTCGGCCAATGGAGCGATACCCGGGCCATGCCATCACATGCAGACTTAAGTGAAGAAGACGCCGGAAAAATTATTGTCTGGATTTTGTCTTTGCCCGAGAACAAATAAGCTTTCAACTGGGGTTTGTAGAAGCTTAAAAAGACTTATGCAACCGTCTGGAATCTTTGCGAGTCAGAAATACGGTAATACAAATGACTACATATAGTCAGCGTTGGTGGCTGATGTACTGCTGACGCTGAGCTTCAAACTCTTCTTCTGTAAGTGCATTGGGGTCAGGAATTTGATCAGTTGCTGAACTGTCTGATGCCGTTGCTGTCAGCGGGACGATAAGAAACGCACAACACAAGAATAGGCCAACTAAGCCTGCCTTGCCCCAACGTGATTTGATTGAGCTTAATTTGCGCAGTCTA
>JAURLY010000186.1 GCA_030830945.1 Gammaproteobacteria bacterium
AGTCTATGAGCGGCAATCTGTTTACTGTATCAGCCCCATCGGGCGCGGGGAAAACCAGTTTGGTGAATGCCGCACTGGAGGCTCTTCCTAATCTACGAATTTCGGTTTCGCACACAACCAGAAGCATGCGCCCGGGTGAAGAAGACGGCGTAAACTATAACTTCGTCGATGAAAACACCTTTGTTGAGTTGATCAAGGCCGGCGATTTTCTGGAACATGCCCAAGTCTTTGGCAATTTTTATGGAACATCGGAAAGCTGGGTTAGGGAAACCCTGAACGCTGGCTATGATGTGATTCTTGAAATTGACTGGCAAGGAGCTGAGCAAGTTCGCAAAATCATTCCCGAAACCGTAGGGATTTTCATTCTTCCGCCTTCCCGGGATGTGCTGCGCGAGCGCCTGACTAATCGGGGCCAAGACGAAGCTGATGTCATTGAACAGCGCATGAGCGAAGCTCGGGACGAAATCTCGCACTTCAGCGAAGCGGACTATGTGATCGTCAATGACGAATTTCAAACGGCATTGGATGAATTAACCGCCATAATCCTCACAACAGACCTTTACAGAAAAAAAGATTTTCAAAAACATCAAGCACTTATCGCTGAACTATTGTCTTAATTGGCAAAATTTCGATAGAATTGCGCCCCTTTTGTAAACCCCTGCGCCACAATTGGTGCATAACCCATTCCCGGTGAATTTAAAACATGGCACGAATTACTGTAGAAGACTGTCTGGACAAGGTTGCTAACCGCTTCGAGCTGGTACTTGTCAGCAGCAAACGCGCTCGCCAGTTAATGGTAGGCAACAAAGAAGCTATGGTCGATTGGGAAAATGACAAAGCTACTGTCGTTGCCCTCCGCGAAATCGAGGAAGGCTTTATTAACGCCAGCATTCTTGAAGAAGAAACCCGTGACGATTACTTTGATGAGCCTACCCAAGAGTCCTACAATCAGGAAGCTGAACTAGCCGCTCTTATGGGTGAGGTTGTTGTTGAATCTGACGAAATGGCTGCCGAAGCCGCTGAGGTCGAGAAACAGACCGACGTTTAATGTATTTCCGGGCTGTGTAAGCCCCGGAGGGTGAGTCTTGCCTGGCATCGATGAGCTATCCCAAAGGCTCACCTCCTATCTCGACAAGGATCAGATCGATCTGGTCAGACGAGCCTACCTATTCGCCGCCGAGGCCCATGATGGACAATATCGGCAGAGCGGAGAACCCTATGTGACCCACCCACTGGCTGCTGCCAATATTCTGGCAGACATGCACATGGATCATCATTGTCTGATGGGTGCGCTTCTGCACGATGTCATCGAAGATACCCCCGTCAGCAAACCCATTCTGGAAAAGAAATTTGGCCCCATCGTAGCGGAACTTGTGGATGGGGTTAGCAAACTCAACAAGATGGAGGTTCGCGGCGATACCCAGGAAGAGATCCAAGCAGAAAATTTCCTGAAAATGACCTTGGCGATGTCCAAGGATATCCGCGTCATATTGGTCAAACTTGCAGACCGTTTGCACAACATGCGTACCTTGGGTGTTCTCCGTCCGGAAAAACGTCGAATAATAGCTCGTGAGACCCTGGAGATCTACGCACCTATCGCCCAACGGTTGGGTATCAACGATATGCGTATCGAATTCGAAGATCGTGGATTCCAGGCACTCTATCCCATGCGAGCCAGACGCTTGGGAATTGCTTTAGAGCAAGCCCGTGGACGACGCAAGGATTTGGTCGTTGAAATTCAGGAAGCCATTGAGGTTCGCCTGCAAAAAGAAGACTTTGCCGCCAACGTTCAGGGCCGTGAAAAGCACTTGTACAGCATCTACAAGAAAATGCGTTTCAAGAATTTATCCTTTAAGGACATCATGGACGTGTTTGCCTTCCGCATTACGGTAGAAACCGTAGATCAGTGTTACCGCGCGCTCGGAATTGTTCACAATCTGTTCAAGCCTGTCGCTGGTTCCTTTAAAGACTACATTGCCATCCCCAAAGCCAATGGCTACCAATCCCTTCACTCGGTGCTTGTGGGGATGCATGGTGTTCCCATTGAGGTGCAAATTCGCACCAAGGCCATGGACGATATGGCCAGTTTTGGCATTGCCGCACACTGGTTTTACAAAGACTCCGGCAACAAGGCGACCCAAGGTATTTCTACACGAGCCAGTGAGTGGGTAAAACGCCTGTTGGAAATGCAGCAACAAGCTGGGGACCCCCTGGAATTTATCGAACACGTAAAAACTGACTTGTTTCCGGATGAGGTTTATGTATTTACACCCAAGGGAAAGATCATCGAACTGCCCACCGGCAGTACCGTTGTAGATTACGCCTATGCCTTACACACAGATATTGGCAACTCCGCCGTAGGGTGCAAAATTAACAACCAGATGTGCCCGCTCTCACAGAAACTGGAAAGCGGGCAGGTCGTGGAAATCCTGAGGGCAAACAGAGCCCTGCCCCATCCTGGCTGGCTTGATTTCGTTGTTACTGCCAAGGCACGCAGCGCCATTCGCCATAGCCTGAAGCATCGTCGACACGAAGAATCCGTTAGTCTGGGACGTCGTTTACTGAATCGTAGCTTGTCCGAGCTTGGGCTCAGCGTGGATGATATCGCCAAAGAGAGAGTGCAAAAGCTGCTGGAGGAAGGCGGCCACGACTCTTTTGACGATATTCTCCAACAAATAGGCATGGGAGACAGGGTTCCCTATGCTGTAGCCAAGCTACTTCTGGAACCTGAGCAGGCCACTCGCCTTAGCCGAAACCTGCACTCTCCTATCGTGATCGACTCATCTGAAGGCCAGGTGGTCAATTTTGGCGGCTGTTGCCACCCTATTCCAGGCGATATCATTGTTGGACACCTGAGTGCTGGTCGAGGGCTGGTGGTTCACCGCGAAGAATGCCCCAACATTGCCGAAATACGCGATAATCCCGAAGTCTGTATGCCCATAAGCTGGGCTCCAGAGGTTAACGGCGAATTCCAGGTTGAACTCTGGATAGAGGTGGAGATGTTCCGTGGCGTTGTCGCTCAGCTGGCAACACGCATCTCGGCAGATAATCTGGGGATTGATAACATCAGTATTGAAGAACGTGGAGCAACCATCAGTGTGATCAAGCTGATGCTCCGAGTGAATAATCGTGTTCATCTGGCTAACGTTATGCGGCGTATCCGGCTTGAGCCTTACGTGAAGAAACTACGCCGTGGCGATAACGTCTGAGGAGAAATAAATGCCTAACCGAGCAACCATTAATACAACTGATGCACCCGAAGCTATCGGTACTTACTCGCAGGCCGTCAAGGTTAACAATACTGTCTATCTATCCGGTCAGATCCCCCTGGTTCCAGAAACCATGGAACTAATCAGCGCCAGTATTGATGAACAAATAGAGCAGGTATTTAGGAACTTGTCTGCCGTATGTGAAGAGGCCGGTGGTTCACTGCAGGACATAGTCAAACTCAATATATTCCTGACCGACTTAAGTAATTTTGGCACGGTAAATGAGGTTATGGCGCGCTATTTTGAAACGCCCTATCCGGCACGTGCAGCTATTGGCATCAGTGAGCTTCCCCGGGGCGCTCTGGTGGAAATGGACGGGATTATGGTGGCGGTTTAATTATTTAGCATTGCTAACTCGTATAAAAAAGGGCCGCAATTGCGGCCCTTTTCGTTGTAATGAGAAGGATTTCCCAGCCAAAAGAAAACTTATCTCTATACCATCTCAATTGCCATCGCGAGGGCCTCACCCCCGCCAATACACATACTCGCCACACCGCGTTGCTTGTTTTGACGCTTAAGCGCATACATCAAACTAACAATCACCCGGCTGGCCGTAGAGCCTAATGGATGGCCCTGGGCACAGGCACCGCCGTGAATATTGACTTTGCCTGGATCCAATCCCAGATCCTTGATCGTGAGCATGGCCACCATCGCAAACGCTTCATTGACCTCAAACAGGTCTGTGGAATCCTTGTCCCAACCCGTTTTTTCAAAGATCTTTTCGATGGCCCCTATGGGCGCAGTCGTAAAATATTCGGGTGCATGGGAATGCCGCGAGTACGCAATAATTTTTGCCATGGGCTTTATCCCTCGCGAGTGCGCTTCCTTCTCAGTCATAAGCACCATGGCTGAAGCGCCATCCGAAATTGAACTGGAATTGGCCGCTGTAATTGTGCCATCCGATGAGAAAGCCGGACGCAATTCGGGAATTTTGTTAACCCGGGCATTTTGGGGTTGTTCATCATGCTTGATCACAAAATCATCGCGCTTGGTCTTGACGGTGATCGGCACGATCTCATCCAGCAAAACCTCATCAATGATTGCCTGGTTTGCCCGGTTGAGGGATTCAATGGCGAAACTGTCCATGGCTTCCCGGGTCAGTCCGTAATGGTCAGCCGTTTCCTGGGCAAATTTGCCCATTGATGTTCCGGTAAATGAATCCTCCAGCCCATCAAGAAACATGCTGTCATAAATGGTTTTATGGCCAGTCCCAATACCTGAACGACCATTGATCAGGTGCGGAGCGTTTGTCATGCTCTCCATACCCCCGGCAACAGCAATTCTGGCACTTCCCAACCGAATCTGGTCATGGGCAAATATAACGGCTTGCATACCTGAACCGCAGACCTTATTAACCGTAACGGCACCAGCTGAGTCAGGTACACCCGCCTTGATCGCGGCTTGCCTTGCAGGTGCTTGTTTTAAACCGGCCTGCAGCACACAGCCCATATACACTTCATCGACATGGGTCGGATCAATACCCGACTTGGAAACCGCGGCCTTAATAGCCTCGGCACCCAGATCAATTGCGGTAAAACCGCTAAATACACCACCAAAGCCACCCATAGGGGTACGGGCGCCACTTACAATAACGATGGAATCTTCAAGACTCATGGAATACTACCTATTGCCGCATTTCTGGGAGAGAACTTGGGGTTGATGCACACGGCTGGACAAAAATAATTTACCAGATTTGGCGGTGCACAATGAGATATTAGGAGAGTCGCCGGAAGATTACAACCAGCAATAACCAATAAGCCAGTTAACGAGTCTAGAGGGAACCGCTAGACTTATGACTTACTACATGCGCTCCAATGTCTGGATGCCGAGCAACTCAAGTCCCTGATGAATTATCCTGGATGTGAGGCTGGCAAGTTTAAGCCGGGACTCGCGATCTTCGGAAGAAACGCTATCTTTCAAAATTGGGCAGGATTCGTAAAAACTCATAAATCGCCCACTTATGTCGAACAGATAGCCACAGAGCTCGTGGGGCATGGCGCGTTCACCGACCTGTTCAATTACGTCAGCAAACTGGGTAATGACAAGTGCCAGACTCCTCTCAGCCGGCTCGTTAATGAGAAAGCTAAAACGGGCTAACTCGGATTCTGAAACCTCGGCTCGTCGTAAAATACTCTGAATACGGGTATAAGCATACTGAAGGTATGGGGCCGTATTCCCTTCGAAACTGAGCATGCTGTCCCAGTCAAATACGTAATCGTTTGTCCGCGTTTTACTTAAATCTGCATACTTAACTGCACCTATACCCACTGCCTGGGCAATAGTCTGCACCTCGTCATCCGCTAGTTCTGGATTCTTGCTTTTGACCAAATCCCCGGCTCGCTGAACGGCTTCATCGAGTAGATCACTGAGTTTGACCGTATCACCTGAGCGGGTTTTAAAGGGCTTGCCATCTTCTCCCATAATGGTGCCGTAGGCACAGTGCAGCAGTTCCATACTCTCGGGAACCCAACCTGCCATTCGAGCTGTCGCAAACACCTGTTTCATATGCAGGCTCTGCCGTACATCAATGAAGTACAAAACGCGGGTCGCTTTTAGTTGCTTCACACGGAAACGAATTGCGGCCAAATCAGTGGTCGCATAGAGATAGCCTCCACCTGCTTTCTGCACGATAAAAACTGAGGGATCACCATTTTTATCGGCCAGCTCCTCAATGAACACACATTGGGCGCCCTGGTCCTCTACAGCAAGGTTCTGCGCCTTCAGCTCTGATACAACGGCTACCAGGTCATCGTTGTAAGCACTTTCACCCCGGGTATCTTCCTGTGTGAGGGTGACACCCAGTTTGTCGTAATTTTCCTGGGCATGTTGCATGGAGACATCGATAAACTTTCTCCATAGCTCGAGGCAGCGCTCATCTCCGGATTGCAGCTTTACGACATTCTCCCGGGCCCGATCAGCGAAAGACGGATCCTCATCGAAATGAATCTTGGCCTGCCGGTAAAAAACTTCCAGATCACCTAGCCCCATGGCCGCATCAACACCGCTGGCTAGTTGATCTTCAAGTTCGGCGATCAACATGCCAAATTGCGTACCCCAATCACCTATGTGATTTTGACGAATTACTTTATGTCCAAGAAACTGCAATACCCTAACCAGATTATCGCCGAGGATGGTTCCACGAAGATGACCCACGTGCATTTCCTTGGCAACATTGGGTGAAGAATAGTCAATAACGACTGTATCTGGATTTTCTGCAGGCAATACACCCAGTTTTTCACTGGTATCCAATTCAGCCAAAAAGCCAGCCAACCATTGAGTATCGAGTTTCAGGTTAATAAAACCGGGGCCGGCAATCTCAATATTTGAACAAATACCATCAAGCTCTAGGTGCTCGATAATGCTCGCAGCAAGGTCTCTCGGATTAGCTTTAAGCAGTTTTGCAGCAGCCATTGCCCCGTTAATCTGGAAATCTCCAAATTCGGGCTTATTGCTGGAATTAAGATGAGGCGGGCAACTCTCGGGGATACCCGCAGCCGCCATGGCTTTAGCAGCCTTGGCGGATAGAAAGGATTTTAACGACATCTAATTGCGTAAAGTAGCTACTGTGCGCTCCCGGCCATCGCCTGTCGCTCTTGTTCAATCAGGGCATCCGCAATTTGCAACATACGCGGGAAGCTGCCCGCCATTTGGGATGTCAGTTTGTATTTACCATTGACCACCATTTCCGGGGTCCCGCGGATGGCATAGGCACCCATTTTGGCTCGTGCCTGTTGAACCTGACTGGAAACTCCGAAGGAATTGAGCGCGCGTCGATACTGATCGGGGTCTACTCCATGATCACTAACAAAATCAAGGATGGCCTCTTCTGAGCCCAGCTGATTACGCTCGACATTCATCTCATTAAAAATAGGCTGGTGAAGCTCTTCTTCAATACCTAATACTTCATTGGCATAGTACATTGCTGCGTGCAGTTCCATAACTTCTGCCCAGATTGCTGGAATTCGAACGAATTCCACATCATCTGCCACTGCAGGCAACCATGCCTGAAGTTCTGGCTCTAGCCGGAAACAGTGAATGCACCCGTACCAAAAAACCTCGGTCACCTCGATCTTTTCGGGGTCGCTGGTTTTAACCGGACGAGCCAAAAGACCGTAATCCCTGCCTTCAACGAACTGATTAGCTGCAGAATCATCGGACTGTGCACTACATGAGGCTACCGGAATCAGGAAAGCAAGCATAAAAACTGAAAAAAACTTCTTCATTGGATACCTCTTTAGGGTGATCTACTCAACGGATAAAGAATAAAAGGAGTGACATTGAATCACAAAAAAGGCGGCCTTTAGCCGCCTTATTGCACAAATTAACGGGCCTTAATGAAGTCCGGAAAGATAATTGGCCACTGCCCGGATTTCCAGATCACTCATTGGAGAGGCAACTCCACGCATCAAACGACCTTCCCCATCATTGGTACGCAGGTTGTTTTGGAAGTTTTTCAGTTGCTTCACTATATAGTCAGTGTGCTGGCCAGCAATCACTGGATAAGCTGCGGGGTCATTACCCATTCCTGAGGGTGCATGACAGCCTGTGCAGGCAGCAACGCCAGTTTGCAAGTTGCCACCACGGAATACTTTTTCACCCAAGGCCAGAAAATCTTCTTCGCTGAGGGCATAGGCTTCATCCGCTATCTTCTGACTACCCATCACTGCGTGCTCCAGCGAGGCGTAATATGCAGCAATATCTTCCAGATCCTGATCGCTTGAAGCGGCCAGCATGCCAGTCATTTCCAAAACCGCACGATCGCCAGATTTGATATCTTGCAGTTGTTTGTACAGGTAGTTTTCACTCTGACCAGCAAGGTTTGGATACAGCGCCGAAGCACTGACACCTTCCTGACCATGACAAGCTGCACATACCGCAACTTTCGTTGCACCTGCATCTGCGTCGCCGGCTGCGAAAGAAGAAGCCGCAAACAGCAGCGCCACTAAACCAAGAATACTAGGGAGAACCTTCATCATTTTAAAGCCATGTACTATTTGTGGTTCCGGGTACAAAACACGCACTGGTGGGATGCGCATTACTTTTTCATACCCTTTGAAAAAAAGTCGGCGGATTATACCCAAAGGACTTGCCCCCGTCACGTCACGAACCATGATAAAAACACGTTAAGATGTGCGTCTTCACCAGAGACTAAGAATGACAAACCCTCCGAGCCCTCCAAAAAAGCCATTAATCAAGTTCACTCAGGCCCAATTCTTAACCAGCGCGCCCGATATCCGGCGGTGCCCAGCGGATGAAGGGCTGGAAATTGCTTTTGCCGGTCGATCCAATGCCGGAAAATCCAGTGCGCTTAATCGGCTGACTGAGCAGCCAAAGCTAGCGCGAACCAGTAAAACACCTGGGCGCACCCAACTGATTAATTTTTTTACTGTCGCCGATGACAAACGACTCGTAGATTTACCTGGCTATGGCTTCGCCAAAGTACCTTTGGCTGTTCGCAAGGAATGGGAAAAGAACCTGACCGAATACCTGAATGAACGCCAGAGCCTCTGTGGCTGCCTTTTATTGATGGATATTCGTCATCCTCTGCAGGAATTTGATCGAAATTTTATCGCCTGGTCACTGGCAGAGGCTTTGCCACTGCATATCTTGCTGACCAAGTCTGACAAACTTAAACGCGGCGCAGCCAAATCGACCATGCTGTCCATACAACGTACGATTCAAAATGAATTTGAAACGCCACTGGTATCCGTCCAGACATTTTCTGCTCTAAAGGGAGATGGCCTCCCCGAATTACGCCAGCTACTGATTGACTGGTTCGACAGCAACAAATTGGTAGATACAGAAGAAACCTAGCTTCGAGGATTAGCTGGCAACGAAATAACAGGCTGTCATTTATTTCTTACGTCGGCCAGCGTCTTCATGGTTACTATTTGATTTGCGCGGCATGGGAAAATGCAGGACAAAAAAAAGCCCGCTTTTGGCGGGCTTAAGGCGGTAAATTCAGGAGAAAATCGCTACCGCGTAGGGGGTCAATTCAAAACTTTAGAGAGATAGTTTTTAAATTAGTTCCGTGCAAATTATCTTTTTCAGAAAATTTTGGGCAAAAAAAACCCCGGGGAAGCCCGGGGTGAATAAATCTATTTACAAGGGGGAAATAGTCTATGCGAATACTCTGACTGGCCATTTCAAAAAAAGTTCAACGAAGATGAAAAAAAATTTTAAAAAAAAGCCCTCAGGTTTTCACCAAGGGCCATGTATTGCCAAATATGGATAGGCACAGTCTATGCGGTCACTGTGACAGGCTGATATGGCTTTGGTTCCCCGCAATTAAAGTTTTTTTTCAATAAGCTCTTTCAGTTCCGCAATTTGCTGCTGTAACTCATAGCGATCAGGCTCTGCTCGCCTCCCATGCGATGCCAGCTGGCTGGCTTCGTCTTCCCGCTCCTGCTCCTCTTCCAACACTTTCACCACAATGCCAATAATCATATTCAGGAAAGCGAACGCCGTTAAAAAGATAAAGCTGAGATAGAAGGCCCAGCTCCAAGGATAGACCTCCATGGTTTCATACATCACATCGGTCCAGTCCTCAAAGGTCATGACCCGAAACAACGTGAGCAGGCTGACCCCAATATCACCCCACAGATCCGCATTAATAGATGCGAAGAAGGAAGCACCGATGGCAGCAAAAATATAAAAAATGATGAACATAAGCAGGCAGACGTAACCCAGCTGTGGCAAAGCGCGAATGAGCGAATTCATCAATACGCGTAATTCCGGAATGATGGAAACCATACGCAGCACGCGAAAAATTCGAATTAGACGACCCAGTAGCGCCAGCTCCGAATCCTGAATCGGAATCAGGCTTACCGTCACAATGAGCGTGTCGAAAATATTCCAGCCAGACTTAAAGAAGTCTTTTTTATTTTGCTCACCCAGAAAACGAATACTGATTTCAAGCAGGAAAAAAAACGTAACTCCCCAGTCGAGAATATTCAGTATTTTTATATAGGCCGGATTAATGGGGAATGTTTTGGCACCAATTAGCACAGCCGAAAACAAAATCACCAGAATCACGAAGGTTTCAAAAATCCGGTTACTGCGAAGCAGATCAAAATTCCGCTGAAGTTGCGCAAGCATGAAAATTTATTCCTGTATAGCGATTGCCACTAAGAAAAAACGCAAGATTACTGTATCTTTCTGTCACCGAATCAAGTGTTACGTAAATATTGATGAAGACTACCCTGACCAAAATTTTTAGCCCCATCCTAAATCAGTTCGAAAACGACTCTGACGAATATATTCTCAAACCCCTAAATCGCAAAGTTGTGCTCGCTATCGGCGTGTTGATGAGCGGCCTATCTATCCTGATTTTATATCTCGCATGGCCAGACAAACTTAGCAGCTATTTTTTGCCTCCGCTGATTTTTGGCCTGGTCGGAATCACTGCATTGATCGTAGGCTGTTTGGGTAGCGACCATGCGGTAGCAAAGTTAATTGGCAATCGAAAAAAGTAAGTATTTCCCGACTGAAAGCCATTTCGAATACTGGCTTTAACCCAGCAGAGCCTTGTTGTTGGTTCAATCAGTGGGCTTCTTCCCAATTATTGCCAACCCCTGCTTCAACTAATAGCGGAACATCCAGCGTTGCGGCATTTTCCATGCGCTTTTCCACTTCCGGGATAAAGCTATCGAGCTGATCTTCAGGAACCTCAAATACCAATTCATCGTGAACCTGCATCATCATGCGTATTCCTGAATTGGATTGGCTGAGCCAGGCATCGACATCAATCATCGCAATCTTGATGATGTCTGCGGCGGTGCCTTGCATGGGCGCATTAATCGCTGTGCGCTCGGCAGCCTGACGATATAGGCCATTGCGATCATTGATATTGGGCAGGTAAAGCCTTCGGCCAAAAAGTGTTTCCACGTATCCATCTTCCGCTGTCTGGGCGTGTATACGATCCATAAACTGTTCATCTCCCGGGAATCGATCAAAATAGAGTTCAATGTATTGCTACCCTTCATTGCGAGCAACCTG
>JAURLY010000187.1 GCA_030830945.1 Gammaproteobacteria bacterium
ATCTCTCGTAAACGGTGAACTCTCTATTTGCATAGCCATCTAAAATCCATTCAGGGAATAAAGCCGTGTACAGAAGAACCAAGGCTGCCGGAAAAATAATCCCTATACCAAAAAAGCCATATATGAAGCGCTTTTCCACAACACTTCTTATAGAAAATCGAAAAAGAAATCCTTCAATGGCAACAATATATAGAGCGGTAAGTGCGGCATTCTCCTTGGAAAAAATTCCGAGAATGATCGCCGCTGCCATAGCTACCATATAACCCAAATACTTAGTATCACCCTGGATTAAAGCTATTCTCGTCTTTAGATACATAATCATTGCAATTAACGAGAAAGTTGCTGACAACATGGTCATGCGTTGAACTATGTAAAGTACTGTACTGACATGTAGCGGATGCAGCGCCCATAACGCGGCTACCACAAGTGCAAATTTTCTTGCGTCAGGCTTGAAAAATGAGAGTTCGCTATTAGCGGTATATAGTCGAACAATGCGCTCTACCAAATGGTATACAAGTGCACTGTTAAAAACGTGAATGAGGATATTTGTCCACTTAAACCAGTAAGGATCCAACTGACCGGAAAAATAATAATTAAGTGCGAAAGTTACGACTGAAACTGGCCGTTTAAGAATGCCGGAATTCCCTGAGAGCGCGGCTTCTTTAATTGCCACCAGAGTCAATTCATCGAGATGTAATGCGGGGACATTGATGATATTGGATATGTCATCAAACAGGAATGAGCCGGGTACACCTGCCGAATAACAGAAAACTATTGCTGCACAAACCACAACATATGCCAGGATTATTACTTGTCCCCGCATATAGCTCGCCTCCCCTTTGCTCTTCCAGAAATAAAAAAGCCCTGCAGCGCAGGGCTTTTTAAAACAATGCTAATTAAGAATTAACAAAGTCCAGCTGCCTGGCAAGTACCACTTTCTACCCAGGTCAAAGCACTCGTAGTTGTATTAAGCGTCGGGGTCAAAATAAATGTTTCACCATCAACTGCAGCAACACCAGTAGCGGTGATAGCAGCTGTATTAGCAGCTATTGCTACGTCTGAAACATATTGACCTGCTTCCGCAGATGCCATTTGGTAACCGATTTCTCCGGCAGTATCACATGCAGCAAGAGTTCCCTCTGTAGCAACACATACAGTCACAGCAGTTTTTACTGCGGCAACGGCGGTAGTTACTTCAGCAAACTTCGCTTTTTTGGTGTAATTCTGATACGCGGGGAGCGCTACTGCGGCAAGAATACCGATAATAGCAACCACGATCATCAATTCGATCAGGGTAAAACCCTTTTGGTTTTGCTTTTGCATGACTTAAGTCCTCTTATTTAGATATTGCAAATCTTTCGCCGTAAAAACAGCATATTATTTACTCGCAATTAGCATGCCAACGTTATCGGCATAAATAGGCCCTATTTATGTGAAGAAATTCAATCTTTTTCGACGACAATATTAAACACAGCGCCAAGACTGACAAAATTTGTCACTTTAGCGGACAATTTTTGACCAAATAGCGTCCTGCATCCTAAATATGCTTCATCGTATGCGTTTACCTGTGCAGGTTTTCAGGATAGATTACGCGATGGAGAGATTCACGAGACATTATCATGGCTAGTGCAAATGCAGCGGTTAGCTTGGCAATCCAACGACGACTGACTGATACAGGTGGCATGACCGCGGAAACCATTGAGCTTGCTATTGAACAAAGCAAGGAGAATGGCAAGCCATTCTTTGAGCACTTGGTAGAGGAAAATTTTATCACCAGCGGAAAACTCGCCCAGATTTTTTCACTGGAGTACTCCATACCAATCTACGATGTGGAACAACACAACCTGGAGCTTAGCCCTCAGGAAGTCGTTGACGCCAAGCTGGTAAAAAAGCACAACCTTCTTCCCCTTTCACAGCGTGGCAATAAATTATATGTCGCGATAAGCAACCCCACCGACCACCAGGCACTGACGGATGTCCGGTTCCAAACCGGACTGAGCATTGAACCTGTTGTTGCCGATGCCAAGCAGCTTGCCAACGTTATTGAGCGATTTTTTAAATCCCAGAAAGACGACATTAACGACTCCCTTGATGGAGATGATGGTGAACTTGGCGACATTGATATAGAGGCGGTCGATGAGGATCCAGGCAAGGATGAAGGCCCGGTAGGCGGAGGCGATGAAGCCCCCATTGTGAAATTCGTTAACAAAGTATTGATAGATACCATTCGTAATGGGGCATCGGATATCCATTTTGAGCCCTATGAAAAATCCTATCGGGTAAGAGCAAGGATTGACGGTGTTCTTTCCGAAGTGACGCGACCGCCTGTAAAACTTGGCCCACGACTGGCTGCTCGCTTGAAAGTGATGTCAAAAATGGACATTTCGGAGCGGCGAAAACCGCAAGACGGACGTATAAAGTTAAAGCTATCCAAGGACAAATCTATCGATTTTCGGGTAAACACCCTTCCCACTATTTACGGTGAAAAAGTCGTACTCCGTATTCTCGATCCCACATCTGCACAGATGGGTATTGAAGCGCTTGGATATGAAGACCATCAGAGAGAGCTATACATGGATGCCCTGCATCAACCGCAAGGCATGATCCTGATCACCGGCCCAACGGGTAGTGGTAAAACAGTTTCACTTTATACCGGGCTGAACATCCTGAATACCGAAGAGACAAACATCTCCACTGCCGAGGATCCTGTTGAGATTAATCTGGAAGGGATAAACCAGGTTCACGTTGATGCCAAGGTTGGACTTACATTTGCTGAGGCTCTTAGATCCTTCCTGCGTCAGGATCCTGATATCGTGATGGTTGGTGAGATTCGGGATCTGGAAACTGCTGAGATTGCCATCAAGGCAGCCCAGACGGGTCACTTGGTTCTTTCCACGCTTCACACAAATAGTGCTCCTGAAACCCTAACCCGGCTTTTAAACATGGGGGTACCTGCTTTCAGCGTCGCCTCATCATGCAGCCTGATCATTGCCCAGCGTCTGGGGCGTCGTCTGTGTTCGGCTTGTAAAAAACCGGCGGATATACCCGAAAAAGTGCTCAAGGAAGAAGGGCTTCTGGATTGTGGCATTCCCAAGGACGAAGTTCAGGTCATGGAGCCTGTGGGCTGTTCTGAATGCAAGGGAAAAGGGCAAAAGGGTCGTACCGGTATATATGAAGTGATGAAAATTACCCCTGAGATTGCCAAATTGATCATGGAAGGGGGTAATTCTATTGAAATTGCGAAGTTATCCGCTTCACAGGGTTTCAATAGCCTGCGAAGATCCGCACTTAGAAAAGTAGCAATGGGCGAAATCAGCCTCGCAGAAGCTAGAAGGGTAACTACAGACTAACTACTATGGCCGCCAAAGAAATTACCTACGTCTGGAAAGGCACCAAGAAAGGACAAAAAGCCCAAGGAGAAGTCACCGGGGACAACCCGACGATACTCAAGACCCAGCTCAGACGTCAAGGTGTTGTCGTCACTAATTTCAAACGCAAGCCCCAGCCGCTTTTTGGTGGAGGCGGAAAGAAAATCACTAATGCTGACATTGCTATTTTCACACGCCAGATGGCCACTATGCTGCGAGCGGGTGTTCCGCTTGTTCAAGCCCTGGGCATGGTAGCTGAAGGGCTCAAACATCCAAATCTAGAGAAGCTGGTTAAGGAAATTGAGGAGGAAGTCGCTTCGGGAACCCCCTTTGCTTCGGCGCTCGTAAAACACCCAGAATATTTTGACAACCTTTACTGCAGCCTTATCGAAGCAGGCGAGCAGGCAGGCGCACTAGAGACACTTTTAGCCAGGGTGGCAACCTACAAGGAAAAAGCGGAAGAACTTAAGAAAAAAATCAAGAAAGCTCTTTCCTATCCTATTGCTGTGCTAGTTATTGCCTGTATATGTACTGGCATTTTGCTGGTAAAAGTAGTCCCTCAATTTGCCACAACTTTTAGTAGTTTTGGTGCCGAACTTCCCGCATTCACCCTTTTTGTATTAGGAATTTCAGAATCTTTACAAGCTACCTGGTATCTCTATGTCGCTGGCGTTTTTGGATTAGGGTTTATGCATAAACAGTTAACCATTAAGTCCAAAAAGTACGTTGCCTTAATGGATGGAAACATAATTAAGATGCCTGTAATTGGAGATATTCTCTATAACGGGGTTATCGCCCGATTTGCCCGAACACTTTCAACAACCTTTGCCGCTGGTGTGCCTTTGGTTGAAGCTCTCGATAGTGTCGCAGGCGCTGCAGGCAATGTTATTTATGAGAACGGTATAAACAAAATCCAGGAAGATGTTACCGGAGGTACGCCACTGAATGTCGCTATGAGAAGTTCTGGCTTGTTTCCACCTTTAGCGCTCCAAATGACCTCCATCGGCGAGGAATCCGGGGCACTAGACGATATGTTAGAACGAGTAGCCACTCACTATGAGGGCGCTGTAGATGATGCCGTTGACAATCTCACGGCCATGCTAGAGCCGTTTATTATGTCCGTGCTGGCTGTGTTGGTTGGTGGGATACTTATTGCCATGTATCTGCCTATCTTCCAGCTCGGCGCAGTAATGTAGCCTCAGACCCATTTATATTATGCATTTACTCCTAGAAGGTTGGCCTCTCTGTGTGCTGACGGTTATTTTTGGGCTTCTTATGGGTAGCTTTTTAAACGTCGTAATTCACCGCACGCCTATTTCTCTGGACAAAAAATGGCGCGCTGAGTGCTACGATTATTTGGAGATCACACCTCCTCAAGATAACTCAGCGCACTATTCCATCGTTTGGCCGGGTTCTCACTGCCCAAGCTGTGAGACACCCATCCACGCATGGCAAAATATTCCGGTTATTAGCTACCTGATCCTTGGTGGAAAATGTTCCAGCTGCAAAACAGCCATAAGTATTCGCTACCCGATATTTGAAATCCTTACTGCCGCTTTCACCTTGCTTGTGGTCATTAAATTTGGTCTTGGTTGGCAATGTCTGGGCGCACTGATCTTTACCTGGTCCCTTATTGCTTTGACAGGTATTGATCTTGATACCCAACTGCTTCCCGATGGAATTTGCCTACCACTTCTCTGGCTTGGATTGATTGCCAACTCATTTGGCGCTTATACCGACATCCAGTCGGCTCTTTGGGGGGCAATTGTTGGCTATATGAGTCTCTGGACGGTCTTTTGGGCTTTTAAACTGGCTACAGGTAAAGAAGGAATGGGTTTTGGTGATTTCAAGCTGTTGGCCGCGCTGGGCGCATGGATGGGCTGGCAATCCTTGCCAATGATCATATTGGTTTCTTCCGCCTCAGGGGTTCTGGTCGCTGTGCTAATGATGATTTTCTTTGCCCACGATCGCAGAGTCCCCATAGCCTTTGGGCCATATCTTGCCCTCGGAGGCTGGCTTGCCTTTATGTATGGACCTGAGATTTCTGCAGCTGCACCAATGCTTTTCCCCATGGGTTAATCGCAATGCTCCGCATTGGTCTGACTGGCGGTATAGGAAGCGGAAAAAGTAGTGCGGCATCTTTCTTTGTTGATCAGGGCGTTACTGTCATAGATCTCGACCAGATCGCCAGAAAAATTGTCGCTCAAGGCTCTCCCGCACTGACACAAATTCTGAAGCGTTATGGTGATCAAATCCTGGACAGCAAAGGGCATCTGGACCGACAAAAACTGGCCGAAATTATCTTTCTGGAAGCGGGTGAGAAAAAGTGGCTGGAAGATTTACTTCATCCGCTGATACGCGAAGAACAACATAGGCAAGTGGATACAGCAAAGTCCAGCTATGTTGTTATTGAGATTCCCCTTCTCGTTGAAAACCAGCTTTCATCAACGGTTGATAGGGTATTGCTGATTGATTGTTCGGAAAACCTCCAGAAGGAACGAGCACTAAGTCGAGGAAATCAGTCAGAACAGCAAATAGACCGAATCATCGAGGCACAGGCAACTCGCGAACAACGTCAAAAAATTGCAGATGACATTGTCTTAAATGATGGATCTATGAAGGCAATGCAAAACCAGTTGGAGAAGCTGCATCAAGACTATTTAAATTTAGCCGGCACCCAAAAAACTAGATAGACAAAGCATCAATTATCGGCTTATTCGCTTCAGGGAATTGATAATTCGAAAGATCGTTGAGTGATACCCAGCAAACTTCCTGCCCTTCCTTCCCTAGCG
>JAURLY010000188.1 GCA_030830945.1 Gammaproteobacteria bacterium
CCAGCTTTTCCAGATCGTGTTCACGCCCTTTGACAAAACTGGCGTGTGTGACAGGCGAAGCTCCCATTAAATAGAGAAGTAGCCAGAAGCGACGGCGAAAGTTTCGAACCAGTTTAAGGTAGCCTTCAGTTTTAAAATCTTGAAGGGATAGAAGGCTGCTGCAGTGAGTTCGCAAACTGCTCCAAACAGCGTCGGGAACTGAGAAATTAAAATGAACACCTGCGATGGCCTGCATTTTTCGTCCATATCTGTGCCCCAGTCCCCGGCGGTATATGGTTTTCATCATGCCGACATTGGATTTTCCGTATTGGGCGATTGGGACATCATCATCTGAATCCAGGGTGCATGGCATGCTGCACGGCCAAAGTAACTCTCCATCCTGGAGGTTGGCGGCAGTGAAGCTATGAGTGTTGCCAAGCTGGTTTAGCAGGTCGTCTATTTTGGGGTATGGGTCGGTAATGAATTCCAGTAAAGCCTCAGAGTAATCCGTTGTTATTAGCGGGTGAGTCAGGGCTGAGCCAAGTTTGTTTGGGTGTTTTTTGTGCGATATATTCCCTTCTGTTGTCACTCGAAGAGTCTCTCGTTCAACCCCTCTTAAATTACAGCAAAGCAGATCGCGGTTGCGGTCTTTCCTGAAAAGCTCGATGTGTTCAACAAAAGTAGGGCGATTGTTAGATGCCATCTGAATCCCGAAGTAAGTTTGGGCCTGATTCATCGCGTTTGAGAACCAGGAATTTGTGCGACATTTTACCCCTAGAGATTTGATGGTGGGTGATGATCTTGGCCAATATCTAGATTAAATGCATTTCATAGTCCCAGCTCGGGGGTAAAACCCTTACCTAAGGAAAAATATGTTGTAGAATCAGCGTCTCGCTGACGGGGCAGTGTGGTCCCGGGTTGGTTTTTCAGGATATGAAAATCATTCGTGTATTTAATCCGATTTATTAATACCCCTTTTCAAGATTCAGCGCGAACGAAATCAATTTACTTCAAACGCATCGAGGCTATACACCAATCATGATGAAGGCATTGTGGGGCACTTCATTTCTGGGTGGCGGTAATGCTGCCTATCTCGAAGAACAGTATGAAAATTGGCTGCGTGACCCTAATGCGGTTACGCAAAACCTGCGTGATTATTTTGAGCAGCTGCCGACGACCAATGGCGTTGCCCAAGATATTCCGCATAGCGATATTCGTGAGCAATTTGAAAAGATTACACGCTCACGAACCACTACTAGCGGTGGGCCTACCGTTGACGCAAGTTTGGCGCATGAGCGCAAACAGGTTGGCGTAAACCAACTAATAAATGCATATCGAATTCGTGGGCACCAGTGGGCCAAGCTAAATCCATTGGCCGAAGAAGGCGACCCTTTGCCTTTAGTGCGTGAGCTTGAACTTGGGTCTCACGGTCTGACTGAAGCG
Source organism: Gammaproteobacteria bacterium (assembly GCA_030830945.1). GTDB lineage: Bacteria > Pseudomonadota > Gammaproteobacteria > Pseudomonadales > GM7GCV1 > GM7GCV1. The sequence continues at coordinate 1,423 of JAURLY010000188.1, forward strand.
GATCTTGATACCGTCTTTAATACAGGTTCTCTGCACGCACCTGAGCAAATGGCGCTGAAAGATATTCGTGATCAACTCGAACGTACATACTGCGGTTCGATTGGTATCGAATATATGCATATGCTCAATACCACTCAAAAGGAATGGTTGCAGCAGCGTTTTGAGAGCGCACAGGGGAAACCCCGGTACGATTATGCGACTCGTCGATGGTTGCTTGAGCGCCTTACCGCGGCTGAGGGTATCGAGAAATATCTGCATACCAAATATGTCGGGCAAAAACGATTTTCGCTGGAAGGTGGTGAAAGCCTGATCCCCATGATGTCGGAGATGGTTAGCCGCGCCGGAAAAAGAGGGATTAGAGAGCTGGGTGTGGGCATGGCGCACCGGGGCCGGTTGAATGTCCTGGTTAATATTCTGGGAAAAAAACCGGCAGAGCTGTTTTCTGAATTTGAGGGCAAGCATGCTGACGAGCTCGATAGTGGTGATGGTAAATACCACCAAGGCTTTTCATCTGATATCCAAACTGAGGGTGGGGAATTGCATTTGGCGATGGCATTTAACCCATCCCACTTGGAGATAGTGAGCCCTGTTATTGAGGGTTCTGTGCGTTCCCGTCAGGATCGCCGCAAACAATTCGGCAATGAAGTTTTGCCAATCATCGTACACGGCGATGCCGCCTTTGCTGGCCAGGGCGTGGTGATGGAAACATTCAATATGGCTTATGTCCGTGGTTTCACCACTCACGGCACAATCCATATTGTGGTCAATAATCAGGTTGGTTTTACTACCAGTCACAAAGAAGATTCCAGATCCACTTTGTACTGTACTGACGTTGCCAAGATGATTAACTCGCCAATTATGCATGTAAATGGCGACGATCCGGAGGCGGTTCTTTTTGCTGCCCAGCTTGCATTCGATTACCGCATGCATTTTAAGCAAGATGTGATTATTGACCTGACTTGCTATCGCCGGCTTGGGCACAACGAAGCCGATGAGCCTTCGGCCACCCAGCCGATAATGTATCGCAAGATCAAGGCATTACCGACAACTAGAAAACTTTACGGAGATAGTCTGGTCAATTCAGGTGTGCTTGCCGAAGGTGAGCCAGATTTGATGGTGAAAGATTTTCGCGCGCATCTGGATGCTGGCGATTGCGTGGCGCCTGGAGTTCAGCCAGGACCTATACATAAAAACAAGTACAGCGTTGACTGGCGCAAGCATCTGAATTGTATCTGGCGAGACCCTTGGGAATCAGAGATGCCCCTGGAAAGACTGCAGTCACTTGCCAATCAGTTGACTACATTGCCGGATGGCTTTGAGTTGCATCCCCGGGTGCGAAAAATTGTAGAAGATCGTCGCAAGATGACAGCTGGAGGTCTGCCTCTGGATTGGGGCTATGCTGAGAATCTCGCTTATGCCAGTTTGCTGGATCAGGGATATGCCGTTCGAATTACGGGGCAGGATGTTGGGCGAGGTACGTTCTTCCATCGTCATGCAGTGCTGCATAATCAGCACAGCGGCGATAGCTATACACCACTGGAAAACCTTAGCCAGGATCAGCCAAATTTCTTTCTGTACGATTCCGTTCTTTCAGAAGAAGCCGTGCTAGCGTTTGAATATGGCTATGCTACGACGGACCCTAACACCCTTGTTATTTGGGAAGCCCAGTTTGGTGATTTTGCCAACGGCGCTCAGGTAGTAATCGATCAATTTATTACATCGGGTGAAGCTAAGTGGGGACGCCTTTGCGGTCTGGTTATGCTGCTTCCACACGGTTATGAAGGCCAGGGGGCGGAGCATTCATCGGCACGTCTTGAGCGATTTTTACAGCTCTGCGCGCGCGATAACATGCAGGTTGTTGTTCCTAGTACACCTGCGCAGTGTTATCACATGCTGCGTCGCCAGATGATAAGAAATCTTCGCCAACCGCTGGTCGTTATGTCCCCCAAGAGTCTGTTGCGCCATAAAATGGCCACATCGACGTTAGAGGATTTGTCTGAAGGAACTTTCCAGCCAGTATTGGATGAATATGATCCGATTGATCCGAAAAAAGTTAAAAGGCTGGTTCTTTGTAGCGGCAAAGTTTACTACGATCTGTTGGAAAAACGACGTGCTGAAGAAATGGATAATATTGCTATTGTTCGGCTCGAACAGCTGTATCCTTTTCCATACGATGAGATGCACGCGATCATGGATAAATACAAAGGCACCAAAGATATTATCTGGTGTCAGGAAGAGCCGCGTAATCAGGGAGCCTGGTTTGCTAGCCGCCACCGTATCGAGCGTTGTCTGAAAAAGAATATGACGCTTAGCTACGCGGGTCGTGAACCCTCAGCTGCAGCTGCAGTAGGCTATGCCAGCTTGCATGCTAAAGAACAGGCCCAGTTGGTGAATCAGGCGCTTGGACTTACTGAGTAGCACAATGATCGACAGAGAAAAATTCAATGAACATTCGCTTTGCAAGGGCAAAGCTAATAGTAAGAGCAAAGTAAAATGAGTATCGAAATAAAAGTACCTGCATTACCAGAATCCGTTGCCGACGCCACTGTTGTCACCTGGCATAAGAAACCAGGCGACTTAGTTTCGCGTGACGAACTTCTAGTTGAAGTTGAAACGGATAAGGTCGTTCTTGAAGTTCCTGCACCGGCAGACGGTGTAATGGGTAATATTTTGCAGGACGAAGGTGCGGTGGTCACCGCTGCAGATGTTCTTGGGACAATTTCTGAGGGCAAAGCAGCAGAATCTGCGGAGCAAGAAAAAACAGAGTCTAAAGCTGAGGCGGAGCCAGCCAAGACCAAACCAGTTAGTGACTCGGAGCCGCAAACCAGTCCAGCAGTGCGAAAATTGTTGGCTGAGAATAACCTTGAGGCTAAGCAAATTTCCGGCACGGGAAAAAATGGCCGAATCTTGAAAGAGGATGTGTTGGCTTACCTTGATTCATCAGCGGGTAAATCTACTCCTGAAGAGGAGCCTAAGAAGCAAGCAGCCCAGGCGGCAACTCCAACTCCTGCTGTTGAAGTATCAAGTGGCGATCGCCCGCAAAAACGCGTTCCTATGACACGTATTCGTGCCCGTATTTCCCAGCGCTTGCTTGAGGCGACCCAGACGACAGCCATGCTGACCACATTCAATGAAGTCGATATGAAACCATTTATTGATTTCAGGAATCAGTATAAAGATAGTTTCTTGAAACAGCATGGTATCAAACTCGGCTTTATGTCGATTTTTGTCAAAGCTGCTGCTGAGGCTTTGCGACGCTTTCCTGACATAAATGCCTCCATAGATGGCAATGATGTGGTGTATCACGGGTTTTGTGATATTGGTGTAGCGGTGTCTACAGACGATGGTCTTGTGGTTCCGATTCTGCGAGACGCAGAGCATATGTCGATAGCCGATGTTGAAAAAAATGTGGCCAGCTATGCTGAAAAAGCCCGCTCTAAAAAGCTTTCGCTTGAGGAAATGACTGGCGGTACCTTCACTATTACTAACGGTGGTGTTTTTGGCTCGATGATGTCTACACCGATTCTCAATCCGCCGCAAAGTGCAATTCTGGGAATGCACGCTACGCAAGAGCGAGCCGTGGTGGTCAACGGTGAAATAGTGATTCGCCCGATGATGTACATTGCCCTCTCTTATGATCACCGTATCGTTGATGGTAAAGGAGCGGTAAGTTTCCTTAAGACAATCAAAGAGTTTGTCGAAGATCCTGCCCGTATGCTATTCGATGTTTAATCGAGATAAATCGAGGGGATAATCTATGGCTGACTACGATGTAATTGTTATTGGCGCTGGTCCTGCAGGTTACGTGGCAGCAATTCGTTGCGCTCAACTGGGACTTAAGACTGCAGTTGTTGATGAGTGGATAGGTAAAGACGGAAAACCTGCATTAGGTGGCACTTGCCTTAATGTTGGGTGCATCCCCTCAAAAGCATTGCTCGAGAGTTCTGAAATATATGAAACGGTTTTAAAGCAGGGTGCACAGCACGGTATTAAGCACAAAGGCTTAGAACCTGATGTTCCCCAGATGATCAAGCGCAAAGATCAGGTTGTTTCTGAATTGACCGGCGGTATAGCGCAGTTGTTTAAAGCCAACGGCATTCAGTGGATTCAGGGAAGAGGTTGCCTTAAGCCAGAGCGTGTCGTCACAGTCACTGATCTCGATGGTGGTCAAAAAGATTACTCAGCCAAGAATGTCATTCTGGCAACGGGCTCGTGCCCAATTGAGCTGGAAGCTGCACCTTTGACGGATGACATTATTGTCAATTCCAGCGGCGCACTTGATTGGGAGTCTGTGCCGAAATCTGTATGTGTCATCGGTTCCGGGGTTATTGGTCTGGAGCTTGGCTCTGTATGGCGTCGACTTGGATCCAAGGTAACTATTCTGGAAGCTATGGATTCATTTTTGCCTGCTGTTGATTCCCAGATTGCCAAAGAAGGTTTGCGGCAGTTTAAGAAACAGGGACTGGATATCAAACTCGGCGCTCGAATGACTGCCACCAAGGTAACCAAGGCAGGCGTTACTATTAGTTATAGCGACACCGACGGCGAACAAAGCATGAAAGTCGACCGGCTAATTGTTGCAGTTGGACGCCACCCTAACTCCAATGGGCTTGCCGCCCCCGAAACAGAACTGCTGCTTGATGAGCGTGATTTTGTCCACGTCAATGATCAATGCGAAACTATGGTTCCGGGTGTATATGCCATCGGCGATTTGGTTCGTGGCCCCATGTTGGCACACAAGGGATCTGAGGAAGGTGTCGCTGTTGCTGAATTAATTGCCGGCCAGTCTTTCGGTATGAACTACGATTGCATCCCCAATGTTATTTATACCCATCCGGAAATTTCCTGGGTGGGAAAAACTGAAGAAGATTTGAAATCAGAGGCCATTGACTACAGTGTTGGTGTATTTCCGTTTGCTGCAAGTGGTCGTGCCAAGGCGATGGATGACGCCATCGGCATGGTTAAGGTCATTACAAATACTGACACCGACAAGATCCTTGGTGTGCATATTATAGGCCCGCATAGTTCAGAGGTGGTTGGTCAAGGCGTCATGGCTATGGAATTTGATGGTACCAGTGAAGATATGGCCCGGATGATTTTTGCCCATCCCACTCTCTCCGAAGCATTGCACGAAGCAGCACTGGGTGCTAATGGCCGAGCCATTCATATCGCCAACAAGGCAAAGAAAACTAAGTAGTAACTTTTACAAAAACAAATAAAAAAGGCCTCTTTTGAGGTGAGGCCTTTTTTATTGAACGGAGATTTATTTTTTTAAGCTTAAAGGGGAACACATTGCCCGCTTCCAGCCGGGGAAACTATCTGACCGGTGGGGCAAGTTGTTTGGTCGTTAATGCGCCTGAGTTCTCGTTCAAGATCGCGTATCTGCTCATCGGTTAAATTGCCACTTTGCCTAAAGTTCTCGACATCATCATCAGATGATTGTTCTTTAAGCTCTATTGCTTCTTACCGGGTTTCTCCCTCGGACTCGTTATTGCGGCTCTCCGCCTCTTGAGCTTCATCAACATCATCGCCTTCAACGGCGATGGTTACGAAAGGCTCAGTAATGGTGTTAGAGGTCGTAGGTGGTTGATTGCCAAGCTGCTCAACAGAATTTCCTTGTGGTAACTTAATAGGAGGAGCGCCTGGGTTGGTAACGGTTGTCTGGTAGGTAACAATACCGCCAATAACAGAAAGCTTTACCCGAACTGGGTCGCCGGGATTTTCCGGTTGGATGACGTTCACTGTAAATTCGGTAGCAAAGTCCTATTGGTGCAAGTGGGGTGTCCAATCGGAAATTGTCGTTGTTAGTTTTCCCGATCATTCCAGAAAGAGCCTCTACAGTCCCTTTAAGTAATTGGAAAGTGGCTTTTTCGGAGCTGTCTTCTTGACCATTAAAGGCGTATTCGTCAATTTCAAAACGAGTGTTTTCTTTTAGTACGTATGAGCCGCCATCAGTAAAGGCCAGTCAAATACGTGAGCGTGCTGAAGTTTAGATCGAATCGCCGGTAAAAATTTGATCGCCGCGAGAAACATTCCGCACTTCGCCATTATCATCAGTCGCGGAAACAGTTCCACGAAAGGACGTAGCTGTTGCGGACATATCTTGGGTGTTTACGAGCGTAGTAAATACTAGTAACAAAGCAGAAATAGCAAATGACAGCTTGTTTATTCGGCCGAACATGATCACTCACCACAAAGGATTTTTTAGCGTGAACGGCACATGCAAGCATGTTTCTATCAAAAATGTGAGTCAATAACGGTATTAGAGGCCGATATTCAATGGTTTTTGCGCAAAATACGCCAAAAATGTGACGGTTTCTAAGATTTTGTGCAGTAAGATTCAATGCAATTCTGGTAAGCGTATAAATAAAGTAGCTATTTTGAGAGCACGAGTCGTTGGATAGAGCGCCTAAAATTGGGTTATTCTCGTGACTGCCAAACAGTACCCGAAACTTCATATGTCTCGCCCATCAAAAATTCATATCGATCTTAAGGCCTTGATTAAAAACCAGTCAGTTGTCAGACGTTATGCGCCGAGGTCACAGATGGTTTGCTGTGTGAAGGCAAATGCCTACGGACATGGCCTTAACGATATCGCGCTAAAACTTGCAGAAAAATCTGATGCGCTCGCCGTTGCCTCTCTGGAGGAGGGAAGGCAGATACGGGAAGCGGGCGTAGAAGGGCCAATTCTACTTTTGGAAGGCCTATTCCAACCCTCCGAGTTAATGGAGGTTGAGGAACTAGATCTCTGGTTGGTGGTACACAACGAGTTACAGTTGAGCTGGCTGTGCTCATCCGAGCCAATTGCTGCCATAAGGTTATGGGTAAAAGTGGACACAGGTATGCATCGACTGGGCTTTACTAAAACTTCAGCAGTTGAAGCCTATGAACGCCTAAAAGCTACTGGTTGGCAAGATATGGTCTTGATGACGCATTTCGCCTGCGCCGAAGAGCTGGACAGTGAATTTACTGACACCCAAATTGAAAACTTTGCCGTGGTAAGCAAACAGATACAAGCGAGGAAAAGTCTTGCAAATTCGGCGGCAGTAATTGCTTGGCCACAAACGCATGAAGACTGGGTCCGCCCCGGTTTTATGCTCTATGGCCTGTCACCTTTTGGTGAAAATCACCCAAGCTCCAGAGAGCTAGATCCGGTAATGACCTTCACGTCTGAGGTCATTGCCTTAAAGGAGCTTTCTTGCGGCGAAAGTGTTGGTTATAACCGCTGTTGGATCGCTGAGCGGCCAAGCCGGATCGCTATTGTGGCTGTGGGTTATGGGGATGGTTATCCCCGAAATGTGGAGAATGGCACCCCGATTATCGTAGGCGGTCAACGAGCGCGAGTTGTTGGGCGCGTTTCAATGGATTTGTTGTCTGTCGATGTAACAGATCTGCAAAATATCGAGATTGGTACCAGTGTAGAACTTTGGGGAAAACAGCTGAGCGTCAACGAAGTAGCTTCTTTTTCTGGTTACAGTGCTTATGAGTTGTTAACCCGTATGCCATTGCGCGCAAAGCGGGTTTATCTCGCCTAACTATCTGAAAATAAAAGTTTTTTTATAAATTTTGAATTGTGTTTATGTGGTCGATTTGATAGGGTTCGCACCTTCAACAGCACTTACGAATTTGTTCCGTATTCGTATGCTAACTACTGAAAATTTCTCAATTAGGGCATCAACTAATGACAGAACAAAAAGCCACCAATGTTCATTGGCACCATGGGGCGGTTGAGCGACAGCATCGGCAGCAGCTTCTGCGCCAAAAGGGTGTAACTCTTTGGTTTACAGGTCTTTCTGGTAGCGGAAAAAGCACGGTTGCTGTTGCTTTGGAGCAAGCGCTTTTTGAGAAAAAGCACCTGAGCTACCGACTGGATGGCGACAATATTCGCATGGGTATTAACAAAAACCTCGGATTTTCAGCAGAAGACCGGGCGGAAAATATCCGACGCATTGGTGAAATTGCCAAGCTCTTTTGCGATACCGGGGTAATTGCGCTCAGCAGTTTTGTTAGCCCTTATCGTGAGGACCGGGATTTGGTTCGCCAGCTTCACGAAGATGCTGGAATACCTTTTGTGGAAATCTTTATGAAGACTTCCCTTGCGGAGGCTGAGAAGCGAGATCCCAAGGGGCTCTATAAAAAAGCACGTGCAG
>JAURLY010000019.1 GCA_030830945.1 Gammaproteobacteria bacterium
CTAACGTTGTTGTCTTCTGCCGGACCCCGCAAGTTTGCACGCAAGTCAATACGACCATTGTCACCAAAGCTGGTAATTGCTGTGCCCGTAGACGGGTCAATTGAATATATATAGGTACCCGCCGCACTAAAGAGTTTGTTTTGCTCCCCGTCGGTCCACCAGGTCAGTCCCCTAGAGGCTCCACCAGTGCCCACGCCAGAGTCAAAAACCCACTGCTCTTCACCCGTCGCCGCATCGAGCGCAATCACTTTTTGCCGAGCCGACACCACATACATAGTGCCATCAACAATGATCGGTGTTGTTTGGGTGCGGCCTGTCTCTGGCACTTCGTAGGTCCAGACTTCTTCCAACTGATCGACGTTTTCCCGGGTAATCTGGGTTAGCTGAGAATATTTGGTCCCACCACTATCGCCAAAATAATAGGCCCAGTCCTCATCAGCTCCAGCCGTTGAGGCAGGGAGCGCATCTGTCGAAATTGACGGAGATGAATCTTGCGAATCTGAGCAGGCAGCCACTGTAACGAGTGCTGCCAGTAAAAATAGAAGTTTGGTATTAGTCACTTGTGATTCCTCTAGAAAACTATATCAGCGCGGCATTGATCGAATAGACACGGGTGCACCTGACACAGGTATACGCTCACCTGTGTCTTCCATGTCACCATCATTTACAGCAAATACTGCAATTTCTTGTTCTGTGGAAAACTGTACGAGCAAATATTTGTTGTCGGCAGTGAAGACCATACCCTGCGAAGCTTCACCATTTGGCAGCTCTGAGGTCTTGACCGCCTGACCATCTTGAATTTCGTATAAAAGAACAGTCCCCACCGGGTTATACCCATCTGCATCATAAGGCAAACTGGATCCATTCATCGTCTGAACAGCAATCCAGCGACCATCTGGAGAAATAGTCACTGCTTCCGGTATAGACGGCACCGTGACATGTTGAACTGCTCGATAAGGCTTGCTGGAAGTATCAACCAGGGTGAACGAGTCTGCATCTGCCTGATGTCCCGAGGTGACAATACCCGCGAGACCGACATTACCTATCACAGCCCATTTCCCATCACTGGAAACATCGATAGCGTAAGGGGCAATACCGGTGGTAATACGATCGAGTTCAGTTGAAACAACCCCGTCGACTATATTTAAAACCACAGCTCCCTGCTCATCACGTAACCCGACGATTGCAGTTGAGCCATCATGGGTAAAGCTTATTCCGGAAAGGCGCCCATCAGAAATCTTGATCTCATCAACTACCTCTACTGATTTGCCATCAATTTCCAGCACAACCACCGTTCCGGCTACAGTGGAAACCAGCATCAGGTCACCTTCGCGGTTTATGGCAACGGCCTGAGGATGAGTACCCACATCAACACGTTGGGTAATTTCTGCAGGGCTGACGGTCAAATCCACAATCTGCAGATAATTTTCCATTACCAGTGACTGATTAGAGTGGTCATAAAAGGTTGGCGCGGAGACTATGGCAAGCTCGCCAGTAGGCGTAATCCCAACCTGCTGGGGAGGGCCAGTTAATGTGTGGCGAACTTCTACAGTTTCTACCACCTTAGGTGGAAATACAGACGCATCGATGACGGTTAGGGTGTCTGGGCCAACACCTTCGGGATAGCCACCTACTCCGCCTTCACGGACAAATTTGGCATCATTTCCTGAAACAATCAGATCTGCCCCCATGGCAGAACTGGCAGCGACCATCGCCAAGATAGCTGCAAGGAAAACATCTTTGCCTAAATATTTATTGATTGCCCTCAAGGCTACTTTCATCACTAATTCCCCTCAAAACTTTCTGATATCTATTGAGCTATCACTCTTGTAGACACTGTACTTAGCGCCGGTCTACCTTTTCTTTTAATGCCCTAAATTACATATCTGAAGCATCTAAAATATAGCGTGGCGACTTCTTGGATCCTCTAAAAAATGCCCCGGTCATAACGAAATCCGTAAACGGTTTTCGCCAGACCGGGAGCTAGGGGCAAATCGCGCCAAATATATTGGCGCGTAGGGTCAACTTTAATAGCCGGGGCTTGAATCTAACCTCAAAATTATTGAGATTAGATTTGGGGAATAGAGGCTGTCTTTTTTTTATATTCATATACGGCCTTGCCAACTTCTCACCCTCTTAGCCTTGTAGCAGACTGTCTGAACAGCTGATGCAAGTAAATCTTATACGCAGGAATAATGCACACTGTATACGATCTAGTCAACCGTGCGACACCCTCTTAATGGTTAAATTAACTTAGGGAATTTAGCGAATAAAATTCAGGTTTTAAGGCGAAAGCCCGCAGCAAAAAAAGAGAAAGAACATCACTATAAATGAGCAATCTATTTAAGGTGCCAAGACAAGATTCAGTTCGATGGCATCAGGAAGAGACCCGAAGGTCTCTACCTAAAAAGGAAAGTCGATAGACTTGCGCTTAAGAACTAAAACATCCACCTGAATCTGATATAAACAAAAGGATCCATAATTGCGGAACGCTCATCCGTGCCTTCGATAATATTATCTGAACGCAAACCAGCATAATGAGTACGCTGACGACTTAGCTCTCTTTTGAAAGGCGATTCAACCTGCACTCTAAGAAGCAGATCGTGACGCGCCTGCCAGTCCCAGTAAATACGCCAAAAACCGCTGTACTCTCGAAAAGAGATCTGATCAACCCGATAATTGGTTTGCTCCCATGGCAAGGTAGCCCGTATACCAAAGGTACTATCCAATGATGGGAAATCACGCGAGTATAGAAGGTTACCAGTGAAGGGGCGTTCACCTGAGATCTCCCTGATTTCACCGGTAACAGAGTCTGTTACCTCAGAACGTGTCCAAGTACCATCTACCTGAAGCAGCCCCAGGTCAAAATTACTTAAAGAGAGTGGCAAAGCAACAGAAGCTTCAATAGCATCCCTTGTGCCATCACCTATGTTGCCCGGCGCAGCAAAACCATCCACTATAACCACATCAAGAGCATCTTCGATCTCGTAATGCCGATATGTCAGGTTAACTGCACCATCCCCCAGCACAGGTTGCTCAAAGCCTATTTCATATACCCAAGCACTTTCGGGCGACAAATTGGGATTGCCCGCGTTCACGGTGTCATTGGAGAATTCAGCACCCGCCGCAAAATCATTAAAATTGAGCTGACCCACTTCTCGCTCGATTCTGGCACGCAATTGGGTTCTTCCACCAAGTGAGTATGAAGCTATCGCCCGGGGTTTTAGGAAAGAAAACTGGTTTTGAACATTAGCTCCCCCGGTAAGCGTAATCTCAGAATCTTCCGCCCGCAAACCCAAATCCAGTGAGAGGTTTTCAATTCCCTGGTAAGTAAGGGCTGCAAAAAGTTCTGTACGATTTTCTTCCACTAACACATTGGCCGAGGGCAGACTGATGGTCGATCCATTTGCGGTAAGCGTGGACTGGGCATCCAAAAAATTTAATGCGCCTTCTGCGCCAAACTCTATCTGAGTAGAGCCAGAAAGAGGATGTCGCCATACACCCCTGAGGATAGACTCTCCCGAACGCCCTTTTTCATTAGACAAGCTGATGCCATCAGGGTCTAGATCCCTTGAGTCATCGGTTTCCCACTCCAGCGCTTGCACAACAATAATTTCCAGATTGCCTCCATTATCAAGGTCATGGGAGTAATCTCCGCCTACCTCCAGACTTCTTTCCTTGTTTATCGTGCGGGTTTGCTCTCTATAGCTTCCAAGCGGGGTCACCAGATCATAACTTTCGTTATCCTCATTGCCTGAAGAGGCAACATTGATATTTCCACGCAGGAAGCCAGTTTCCAGTTCCTTGGTTACAGCGCCGGTCAATTCCAGGTTGTCTCGCCAGTTATCAGCCGTGTACTTACCCTCTTCCTCTATGGCTCCAGATGCGTCTTGTGCACGATATGGACCATCGCCATAGTCGAACATATTCCGATCCTTTATAAAGGTCAGCGCACCCTCGAGCAACAACCCATCACTCTGCTGAATCCGCTCAAGTGAAGCGAAATTGCCAAAATCACCACCCGGGAAAATTTTTGTAGTCACCTGCAATGCATTAGAGCTGGATGTGCCCGCTATCCTAATGACATTAGCGACTATAGGCAGTCCCTGCATATCGATTTCCGGGTGGCTGCCACGAAGTACTTCAATTCTTTCTACAGCGCTGACTGGAATACGGCGCAATACATCACTAAGACTGGTAGATTTGGTAGAGGGGCGTCGACCGTTTATTAACACGTTACCAGCCGAGCCAGAGAAGCCACGAGACGACTCACTGTTTTTAAATGAAAATCCCGGCAATAGACTGATCATATCCATGGCCGTAGCCGGACTCTGGTCTTCAAAAAAACCAAC
>JAURLY010000189.1 GCA_030830945.1 Gammaproteobacteria bacterium
ACACTTGCTGGAAAGTGCGGTGCAACCCGGAACTGAGGGTTCCAGCATCCAAGGCTACCGCATAAGCCGATTTAAGTTGCCCCAGAATTTGGGGCTCACCCAAAATTAATGAATCCAACCCACTGGCAACTTTCATCAAATGCGACGCTGCATCATCATCCGTCACCACATAATTGACATCATCCAGCATGCTGGCATCCAGCCCGTGCCATTTAGCCATCCACTCAAGTGCACGCTTTGGCGACTCATTCGTTTCAAGGTAGAGTTCTGTGCGGTTGCAGGTAGACAGGATAGCCACACCCTCATTCCCCAGGCTTTCCTGCGCGTCAAGCAGCGCCGGCACCAAAGATTTGGGCTCGAAGGCGACACGCTCGCGGACTTCCACGGGTGCGGTATTGTGATTAATGCCAAGAACGATGAACACGTTGGAGAGTCTAAAGACTTTTAATTTTTAGGCCACTATTTAGGCGACTAGGGGGAAAGGGCGTAATTTTCATGGCTCAGGCAAACAAACACAAGCGCTAATAAATGTTGCGACGCAGATAACAAAGTTGCAACGCATTCGCGGCCTATATTCTGTACTATTGGAATCCAACCAGCACTGAACTTACGAATAAAACCAAAACAACCTTTTGGGATACCTCACTAGATGCCAAATAACCTTCTCAAACATTTTTTCCTGGCCGGCTTTTTGTTGGCCACCCTAGCTGCGTGTAGCAATCAGGACATAAAGCCATCGGGTGACGAATCCGCAGAATCCGCAGAGCCCGGTGCTGGCTCAGCCCAGGAAATGCCCACCAGAGAGGAAATTGAAGCACAGGCGCAAGAAATTCCCGAACGCCCGATGGATGCGGAGACCATGGCACTTCTGCTGGAGGCCGAACTCGCTCTCTATCGTGGGGAATTGGAACTGGCATTGGACATCTATGAGCAATTGACCAGCTCTACCGAAGACGTAGGCATTGCCCAGCGCAGTGCTGAAATTGCCATGGCGACTGGCGATCCCTTCCGATTTCTCGATGCGGCTCTCTATTATCTGGAATTAGCGCCAGAGAGCGATATTTATGCATTTGAGTTGGCCGTTCGGGCACTGGCGCGCAGTGCAGAAATCGAGGGAGCCTGGGCATTGCTGTCCGAATATCCGGAACGCACATACCAGCTGAGACTCGCAACATCCGAGGCCGTCAGACTGGCCGGACAGATGCAGGACAAATATCAAATTGAATGGCTGTTGGGCAAGATTCTGGAAGCTTATGGCGAAGATACCGAGAACACCGAAGTACAGCTGTCTCTGGGGATAATCTATGAAGCCCTGGAAAGTCATGAAATAGCTCGTGTATATGCCGAGAGAGCCAGTGTTGCCGAACCAGATAGCATGCTGGCTTTCCGCCTGCGCTTAAACGCCCTGATTGGCATTGGGGACAATAACGAAGCGGTTAAAGTAATTACTGCATGGATAGAAGAACATCGGGATGATGCCGAGACCCGTATCTCCCTGGCCAAAATGCTGGTGTCGATTGACCAGCAGGCGGCGCTTCCTGTCCTTGAAGAGCTGGCCGAAGACTACCCTTGGTCAGGAGAGCTATTGCTCATTACGGCACAAATACATTTGGCAAGTGACACCCCGGAAACAGCGATACCCTATTACCAAAAATTAGCCCAGCTTGGCGAATTTCGAGCAATTGCCTTCTTTAATATAGCCAGAATATATGAGCGACAAGAGGAAATGGAGCTCGCCGCACAAAACTACGCCCAGGTAACCACAGCAAATATTTCTGAAGAAGACATGGATATGTTGTTTGAAGCCCAACTGCGCCTGGGGCGACTGCGTTATCTCATTGGTGAAGATGGGCACAGTGTGTTTGAGGAAATGCGCGTTGCCTACACGGACCAAGCCGTATCACTTTTTCATGAAGAGGCCAGCATCCTGATGGATCTTGGTTCTTACCCGGATGCAATTACCATACTCACGCAAGGCATTGCCGACCAGCCGGATGCAGAATCCCTCTATTACAGTCGCTCCGTGGCTTATGAGCGCAATAACCAGGTAGATTTGGCACTTGCTGATTTGCGAACCATGCTGGCCAAGGATGAAAACAATTCCATGGCATTAAATGCGCTGGGCTACATGCTGACCACTAATGACGGCGATTTACAGGAAGCCAACAACCTGATTGATCGCGCACTGGAACTGAACCCGGACGATCCAGTCATCATCGACAGCAAAGGCTGGGTACTTTTCACAATGGGCGAATTCGAAGAGGCGCTCACGTACCTGCAACGCGCCCATGATTCGCTTGTTGACGAAGAAGTGATTTCTCATCTGGCGGAAGTCCTTCTTAATCTTGGCCGCGAGGAAGAAGCCCGTCAGGTTCTGCAAGATGGTGCGGAGAATATACCCTACAGTGAATTAATCCCTGAAACCAGAACCCGATTGGGTCTGGACGACTAGCCCGGAAGATCACATCCATGCGTTATTGGAGCGTGCTATCCGCAGTGCTTTTCTCCCTGCTGACAGCCTGCAGCAATCTGGATAGCAGCCCGCCTCCCCCGACTTCTTTCTCAGGCGAAAACTGGCATGCGCGTGGTCGATTTTCTTACAGTTCCGACGAAATCTCTGAAAGCGGCAACTTTGATTGGCGACAAATGGGGAGCAGCTATCAAGTCCGCCTTTATGGCCCTTTGGGAATGGGTACCGTCAGGATCTCCGGCAACCCCAATCTGGTTCGCATTCAATCCGGTGACCAGGACATCAGCTCCGATCAACCCCTAAGCCTGATGTACAACATGACCGGATTGGAGATCCCGCTGGCTTCACTGCCCCACTGGCTATTGGGAAACCCGGCCGGCAAAAATGCCAGCAACCGCGTTTCCAATGCTGACAGCACCAGCGCTGAATTCACCGAGTACGGCTGGCACCTGACCTACCCGGGTTACCAGGATTCCGATTCAGGCCGAACCATTCCGCAGGAACTGCAAGCCCATAAAGACTCCGTTGAACTGCGATTACTCATCCGCTCCTTCGAAACCCTTTGATCGATGAACCCTTCAATCCGACTGCCCGCTCCGGCAAAACTTAACCTGTTCTTGCATATTCTTGGGCAGCGCGAGGATGGATACCACAATCTTGAAACCCTCTTTCAAATTCTTGACTGGGGAGACGCACTTGAATTCGAACTGGCTGACAGTCTTGAACTGGAGCAATTTTCTCCCGCTGACTTCCCCGATGAAGACAATCTGGTCTTACTGGCGGCAAAAAAATTACAGGATTTTTCTGGCTGTTCGCTGGGCGCTCGCATCAAGCTTCACAAAAAGATTCCCATGGGTGCCGGTCTTGGCGGCGGAAGTTCTGATGCCGCCACAACCCTGCTGGGCTTGAATCGTCTTTGGAACCTGGAACTCAGTATCGAGCAACTGGCTGAATTGGGATTGTCACTTGGCGCAGACGTGCCGGTTTTTGTTTGCGGACAGACAGCTTTGGCACTCGGAATCGGTGAACAGCTCTACCCTGTCGAGCTGGAAGAAAACTGGTTTCTGGTCGTGACACCGCTCATTCATATTTCCACGGCAGGCATCTTTTTACACCCGGAGTTAACACGTAATGGGGAATCCATTGTAGACAGTCAAGAAAGTCGGTTGACATGCGTCGGGAGGAACAGCAAAATACGCGCCCTCGCTGACTTGGCGGCCCGAAATGACTGCCAGACAGTGGTGGAAAAGCTCCATCCGGAAGTCGCCAGAATGCGTCAGGCACTGGAAAATTTCGGTTCAGTGAGAATGTCGGGAACTGGTTCAAGTTTATTTATGCAGTTTTCGGACGCAACTCAAGCTGAGCACGCACTGGAACATTTACGGGCCAGTGAATCGATCAAAGCCAATGAATACAAGGCTTTTATCGCTCGGGGAGTAAACCAGTCGGCAGTTCATAATGAGTTAGCAGACTGCCAGATGTAGTGAATTCTATACAAGTTCGCCAGACAAGCGGGCTTTGGAAAGTGAAAATTGGGGTGTCGCCAAGCGGTAAGGCAACGGGTTTTGATCCCGTCATGCGGAGGTTCGAATCCTCCCACCCCAGCCATTAAACTACATATAAGTGGCTGTAAATTAACAGGCACTAGTAGAGACTTAATCCCTGGCTGAGGGAGGGTGAGAACCGACTGGAGGTTCGACTAATCCGCAATACGGATTGAGCGGTCCGCCTGGCGGACTGACCCAAGGGGTGAGCAGCAAAGCTGCGAATAATCCTCCCACCCCAGCCAACCACCTGACTGGTCTGAGAGCGACCCAAAAAGCTCAAGATAACAATGGCTAACTTAATGGTATTCACCGGGAGTTCAAACCCGGGCCTTGTCAAAGACACTTGCGGACACCTTGGAGTGCCCTTGGGCAGAATTGACGTGGGCAAGTTTTCCGATGGCGAAATAGCTGTTGAACTACAAGAAAACGTTCGTGGTCGTGACACATTTATTGTTCAATCGACCTGCGCACCAACCAATGACAACCTGATGGAGTTATTGGTCATTGCCGATGCGCTGAGACGCTCTTCGGCAACCAGAATTACGGCTGTTATTCCCTATTTTGGTTATGCACGCCAGGATCGCCGGGTACGATCGGCACGTGTGCCTATCACGGCAAAAGTGGTCGCCGACATGATTGCAGCCGTGGGAGTTGATCGAGTTCTTACCATTGATCTACACGCCGAGCAGATCCAGGGCTTTTTCGATATGCCCGTGGATAATATTTATGGCGCGCCCATCCTGATTGAAGATATTTCTCGTCAGGGCTACAAGGATTTACTGGTGGTATCACCAGATATTGGCGGTGTAGTCCGGGCGCGTGCTGTTGCTAAACAGCTGGGAACAGACCTGGCAATTATCGACAAACGCCGTCCAGCGGCCAATGTCGCTGAAGTAATGAACATTATTGGTGAAGTTGAAGGGCGCACTTGCGTTCTGGTTGACGACATCATTGATACAGCCGGCACACTTTGTACTGCTGCCGGAGCGCTTAAAGATGCGGGCGCCAAGAAAGTTGTCGCCTACTGTACGCACCCGGTTTTATCCGGCAAAGCCATTGACAACATCAATGGCTCAAGAATGGACGAATTGGTCGTTACCGAGACCATCCCACTGTGTGAAGAGGCTAAAAAATGTAGCCGAATTCGCCAACTAAGCCTGGGGAAAATGCTCGCCGAGGCCATGCGCCGGGTGAGCAACGAAGAGTCCATTAGCGCGATGTTTCCCTATTAAAAAATTGGGCAACAAACCAAATTAACCGTCGAACGCATGTGCGGGCGACATTAACCAACCCCCTTGGATACGGTCGCAGTTGAGAAGGGTTACTTAAAGGAGTCCAGACATGTCTGACTTTGAATTAAATGCGAAGATCCGCGAGGACAAAGGGAAAGGTGCGAGCCGCCGCCTTCGTCGTCTCGCGCACGAAGTCCCGGCCATTATTTACGGCGGGAAAAAAGATCCTGTAATGATTTCACTTTCTCACAAGGATTTTGCCCACTCCCTGAGCAACGAAGCGTTTTATTCGCACATCGTTACCCTCAATGTGGAAGGCAAATCCGAGGATGTGATTCTTAAAGATGTTCAGCGTCATCCACATAAGCCATTCATTACACATGCTGATTTTTATCGCATCGATAAGAACCAGAAGCTAACCGTGAAAGCACCGCTTCACTTCATAAATGAAGATCAGTGCTACGGCGTCAAAATGGAAGGTGGTGTGATTACTCACAGCATTACTGAACTGGAGATCAGCTGTCTCCCAGCCGACCTGCCAGAGTACATTGCCATCGACATGACTGATTTGAAGATGGACGAAATCCTGCACATTTCTGACATTAAGCTGCCTGAAGGTGTTGAGAGTGTTGCTCTGTCACACGGCGACGATCACGATCACGATCTCCCGGTTGCTGCCATTCATATGCCTCGTGCTGCTCTTGAAGAAGAAGAGCCTGTCGAAGCCGAAGATGATGCAGCTGATACTGAAGCAGAAGGCGATACCGAGGGCGAAGACGAGGATTAATCCTGTCTTCTCCCAGACCTCCGGGAGGCTGGGCCTTATTCATGAATAATCGCCTCAAGCTGATCGTTGGTCTAGGAAATCCGGGTGCACAATACGCAGGCACCCGACACAACGCGGGCGAGGACTTTGTTGAGTCTCTCGCCCGTCGTTTTTCTGGCGAACTCAAACCTGACAGCAAGTATTTTGGCCGAACCGGCCAGATTCAACTGGGCTCACAAACAGTAAAACTTCTGATTCCCGAGACTTACATGAATCGAAGCGGGCAGTCTGTAGGCCCACTGGCAGGTTTTTTTAAAATTCATCCAGAAGAGATATTGATCGCACACGACGAGCTGGATTTACCCCCGGGCACCAATCGCCTCAAATTTGGCGGCGGTCATGGTGGGCACAACGGCTTGAAAAGTGTCATCGCCAGTCTTGGAAACAGTCGGGATTTTTATCGTTTACGCATAGGTATCGGACACCCTGGCTCTGCCAGTGACGTGGTCGATTATGTACTTAGAAAAGCATCGCCCGATGACCAAATTGCCATTGAGCGCGGCATCGATAAAGCCATCGCACTGGCACCAGACTTTGCCGATGGCAAATGGGAGCAAGCCATGAAAACCTTGCACACCAAGGCAACACCCGAAGACCAAACTGGTTCGGAATAACACCTTAGGAATTTATTAGTCATGGGATTTAATTGCGGTATTGTCGGCCTGCCCAATGTAGGCAAATCAACGCTTTTTAATGCACTAACCAAGGCAGGTATCGATGCGGAAAATTTCCCGTTTTGTACCATCGAACCCAACACGGGAATTGTTTCTGTTCCCGACCCAAGGCTTCATGCCCTAGCTGCCATTGTCAATCCGGAAAAAATCATTCCTGCCACAATGGAGTTTGTCGATATCGCTGGCCTGGTTGCCGGGGCGTCCAAAGGCGAAGGCCTGGGCAACCAGTTTTTAGGCAATATCCGCGAGACCGATGCCATCGCCCACGTGGTTCGCTGTTTTGACGACAGCAACGTGGTGCACGTTGAAGGCCAGATTGATCCCGCAAGTGATATTGAGGTGATCAACACTGAGTTAGCGCTTGCTGACCTAGATACTGTCGAAAAAGCGCATCAGCGATCCATGAAAATGGCAAAAGGCCAGGACAAGGATGCCATCGCGTTAAAAAATATTTGCGAGAAAATTCTTCCGCATCTGAACGAAGCCAAACCCTTGCGCAGCTATAGGCTAACCAGCGATGAAAGAAAACTGCTGCGCCAGCTTTCCCTGCTAACACTCAAGCCGACACTCTATATCGCCAACGTCGATGAAAACGGCTTCGAAAACAACCCTTACCTGGACAAGGTACGTGCAATTGCTGTCGAAGAAAACGCAGAAGTTGTCGCTATCTGCAATAAGCTGGAAGCCGAGATCGCGGAGCTGGATGATGAGGACAAACTCGAATTCCTCGCCGATCTAGGCATGGACGAGCCCGGCCTGAATCGGGTCATTCGTGCGGGCTACAAGCTGCTTGGGCTTCATACCTATTTCACCGCGGGCGTAAAGGAAGTAAGGGCATGGACCATTCCATTGGGCGCCAACGCGCCAATGGCTGCTGGCCGGATTCACACCGATTTTGAAAAAGGATTTATCCGCGCCGAAGTGGTCAGCTATGACGACTATATTGCCGGCAGGGGCGAAGCCGGCGCCAAGGACGCGGGCAAGTGGCGACTGGAGGGCAAGGAGTACATCGTGAAGGATGGCGATGTGGTGCATTTCCGCTTTAATGTATAAAACTAGCTGACTGCATTGCAGTGACTGCGTTATAAGTTTTGGATGAGCGGCGGCACATCCGTCATTGCCGATGGTGGGGGTATCGGGGTAAATGTCTCAACGGAAAGTAGCCAATTCAGTTTTTAGGTCCCCCTTTCCAAAGTTGAACAATTTACTAAAAAGCCCATCACCTGGCTGTTGAAGTTTGCGAAGAAAAAGAGGGAGAAACGCCAGAGTCCGGGTAGAACAGACCAGCTATCACTATCTGTATGAACAAGAAGACTCTCTGTATTTAGGTTTCGCAGCGAGCGCAATCATTGCCATAAGAATAGCTGCGCCGATGCCAGCTGCAATTCCCATAACCAACGATTCGGCATGAATTCCTAAATCCAGCAAACTACCGAATAACGGCGGACCCACGGCAGTGGAGAGCACTACCATTGCCTGCAGCATGGCGCGAATCGCTCCGAGGTGAGCCAGACCATAGCGCTCAGCCAGTAGGGAAGTCATTGCTGTGGTGTGAATTCCCTGCCCCAGTCCAAGTATCGCCGGCCATAGCATTGCCGCCCAATGCCCATGAAAAAAAACCAGTACCAGAATGGATAGCAGCATGGGGAAAAGGGCGGGGACAAATACGCGCCCGGCAGTAAACTGGTCAACCAGCCCGCCCGATATAAATAGCCCGACAACATGGCCAAGCGCATAAAAAGCCAGCCCAGATGCAACCAGCTCGCTACCCCACCCCTTGGCCTGGACAATTGGGATTTGATAGAAAAACACAATTGTGGCCACAAATGCTGAGGACAGCGCCGCGGGCAAAAGCATGACGAAGCGCCAATCTCGGAGGACTTGGCCACGAGTGGCACTGAAAGTGGATTTGGTTTGCTCGTTGTGATCCAACGGCTCGTCCCTGGATTTGCTGTCAAGCAACCAGATAATAAGTGGCAACAACAACATGACAAACGCGGCACCGGCTAGCCATATCTGACGCCATTCCAACAACACCAGAGCGGCTATTGCAATGGCGGGGAATGCCGCCTCTGCTAGCGGCATTCCCAACGCCGCTATCGATACCGCCTTTCCGCGCGCCTGATGATATCGCCGCGCCATGGTCGTCAGGGATATATGCACCATTAAACCCTGACCGCTCAGGCGCAATATGAACAGTGCCAACAAAAGTGCCAGTGTGCTACGAGCGAAACCCAACAGCATGCAGCCTAGAGCGAGCAACAACATAGTAAGAGAAACAAACAGCCTAGGGTTCACGCGATCGTAGAGACCGCCAAGCCAGGTTAACAGTGTTGCCGAGAGGATTGTTGCCCCTCCATAAACCAGACCCAGTTCACCTTGCGCCAATCCGGAAACTTCTCGAAGGTAAGGGTTAAACAGGCCAATAAAATAGGTCTGGCCAAATACGGAAAGCATCGCCGTGAGCAGACCAAAAACCAACAGGCGTCGGTTTAGAAAAAGAAAACCGAAATAGCTGGGAAACACTGCTTTATCAATCATTTGGTGCAAGGATGAGGCAAATTAGAATTTACCTGACCCCCTTCATTAACTTTTCAGCTTCTGGGCGATGACCGGGGCGAAATAGGTCCAGATCCCATCTGCGCCGGCACGCTTGAATGCCAACATGGACTCCATCATTGCAGTATCCAGATCCAGCCAGCCATTATGGGCAGCGGCCTGAAGCATGGCGTATTCGCCAGACACCTGATAAACGAAGGTAGGGAATTTAAATTCGTCTTTTACTCGGCGGACGATGTCCAAATAAGGCATGCCCGGTTTAACGATGACAGAATCGGCACCTTCGGCGATATCCATCGCAACTTCGCGCAGAGCTTCATCTGAGTTAGCTGGGTCCATTTGATAAGTTCCTTTGCCCCCAGAGCGAGAAATATTTGTTGCGGAAGAACCGACAGCATCGCGAAATGGGCCATAAAAGGCCGAAGCATATTTGGCCGCGTAGGACATGATGCCAGTATTCACATAACCGGCAGCATCAAGAGCTTCGCGAATGGCCCCAATGCGCCCGTCCATCATGTCCGAGGGGGCAATCACGTCACATCCTGCATCAGCCTGGCAAATTGCCTGCTGGATGAGGACTTCAACAGTGCGGTCATTTACCACATAACCATTTTCAACAATTCCATCCTGCCCATGCGATGTGTAGGGGTCCAATGCAACATCACAGATAATTCCAAGCTCCGGAAAACGCTCCTTAATTGCACGAACCGAACGACAAACTAGGTTATTCGGGTTGGAAGACTCTGTTCCCAGCTTGTCTTTTTTATCCGTGTCTGTAAAAGGAAACAGTGCAATTGCACGGATTCCCAAAGCGACAGCTCTCTCACACTCAGATAGCAAATCTGCCTGAGCAAGCCTGCGGATACCGGGCATGGAGCCCACCTCTGAAGATATAGAATAATCATGAATTATTAGAGGCCAAACCAGATCTTGAACTTGAAGATAATTTTCTCGAACAAGATCTCTCGACCAATCGAATTGACGATTTCGTCTCAGTCTGGAAGCAGGGTAACTGGTGATGATATTCATATTAACTAATCGCGGACAAGTCGAATTGGCAATCGATTTAGCTTTGAAATAAGGTCGTCCTGACCATCGGAAAAATTAATTGTCCAGACTTCGTCGTTATCTCCAAAGCTACTGGGGGTACTTGTCCAAAAACTGGTTGCGGGCGTGTTCGGAAACACAAGAACGTTGATTGATGGCGTGTAGCATGCAATCTCAATGATGCTGCTTAGCTCTTTGATGTTGGGTATGCGCCAGCCATCGCCCTCTCTTTCAACTGCCTCTAGAGCTTCAAGCCATGTAAATGAGATCGCCACCGCAGTAGCTTCGTCGTCGTCGGTGTTTTCAGGAGGTTGCTCACATGAGTGGAAACGGTAATCTAGGTCCCCGTTATTATCATCCAACACAAAGCCAAGGACGCAACGCTGCCATTTCAAGCCAGTTGAGTTATCTGTTACCAGATTCGGATCTGCTAGATCGACATCGAACCGAGCATCAAATGCAACTCTCGGAATCGCATCATTACAGACCTGCGCGATCAAAGGCATTGACAGAAAAAGCAATATTATAGCGCTGATTTTTTTCACAGTATGCTTCTCCTTTAGGGCTTGCGCACCAGCATGATGGCGTTTGGAAGCGCCTTATTTATCTGTATGGAACCACCCGAACCCAAATAAACACCCCAGATTGCTGTAGTCGATCGCGCATAAGGATCACTCGTTAGGTAGCGAACGCTTCCAAAGCCTGTTGAGACCTCAGTGTTCGGGAAAAAATTTGTATCTAAAGAAGGCCGATGTTCATTGAGGGGATTAATGTTTTGCAATTCAAAATTTACTAAACCAACGAGCTCCAGCCGAGTGGGTAAGCGCCAATCGCTAGCACCACAAAGTCCAGCTGTATTTACACGCTCAATAAAATAAGACGAGTTGCAATAGGTCGGATTTTGGCCGCCAACAAATCCAAAGCAAGTATTATTTTCCAAGAGGCCACCAAAATCTCCAGCTCTTTTGTAACCCTCAAAGCCGCCGTTGGAAAGCTCATCTTCGTTATACCAGCTGTAACGGTCTGCAGAATTGTGGAGGCCTTCAGATTTTTTAACTTCCCAAATAAGACCCGTATGGTTATCCCTGACACAGCTCCAATCAGTAGCGCTGTAAGGAAGATCATCGCCATTCTCATCCAACTTGCTAAAATCAAAACCAGCCAATCCAGAACCGGTCTTTGTCAAACCACTGGTCATGGCCAGATAGTCACGTCCGATGTAGGCATCTTGCTGACTGGGCTCGGGTACAAGATCTCCCTGAGGATCCGCTTCTCCATTGACGCAATCTATGTGGTTATTAGCTATTTGGCTACTTTGAGTATCCACATCACCATCCCCGTCAGTATCAACAAAACGAAAATCGCCACATGTAACCTTGCCTGTATCGTTAAGTTTGTAGGAAAGCAGGTTGATTGCGGAGTAATCTCGCGGAGTTGCACGTAACTCGTCCGTAGGTGCACTGGTACCATTTTCAGCCGTAGTGGCCGTGATCACAAAGTAATAGAAAGTATCGTTTGATAGACCAGTTAGTTTCAATGGACTCTGGACATCCTCTAGAAGAGTCGCACCGGCTCTACTGGAAAAACGCTCTTGCAACTCATCAAGACTCATGTCTTCATCCTCGAAGCCGCCACTCTCATTTTGATCAATCTCAAACTCTTCTAGGGCATAGTAGAAGTTGAAGGTGATCTCAGGAGAAGTTTCCTGTGATAACAATTCATGAGAAAAGGCTACCGTTATAGAGCTTTCTCCGGTAGTCAAACCAAAAATAATTGGTTCTTTTATGTCTACAATTTCGTTATCAACTGGATCCTGAGGCTCTTGAGCTGGGGTATCGATAAGATCGTCAGTGGGCTGACTACCCCCGCCACAGGAGCCAAGCAAGCCTGCCAGTGTGAGCGCAATCATTAGTCTCAAACTTGAAATCGCAATTTTCATATAATACAGAACATTTGAAGCATAAGGGTTTCAGCCGGGTGTCTCAGGCTTATATTTTGGAATTATTCTAAAAAGACGCATCCACTTTTGTTGCATTCGCCATGGGCAGTCCCGAGTAGGCCGCTCAAGATAACCACCAATGCCTCTGCTTTCAAGCATTTACATGCTTTCTTTGTATGCCTAACTGTAAAGAATGTTCAGGCTCGGCTACTATGCATAGCCCGAGAATCACACTTAACTTAGCCCCAGACCATGGCCGCAAAAAAACCCAAGCAACCCAGCAGCACTATTGCACTGAATAAACGGGCACGCCACGACTACTTTATTGAAGAAAAGTTTGAGGCAGGTGTCGCCCTGCAAGGCTGGGAAGTAAAGAGCGCGCGCATGGGTAAAGTGCAGCTCACGGATACTCATGTATTTTTCAAAAATGGGGAAGCATGGCTTCTGGGCGCTCAAATCTCGCCGCTTAATACAGTTAGCACCCACCACATCACCGAACCCAATCGCTACAGAAAGCTTTTATTACACAATAAAGAGATTAATAAATTAATCGTAGGCCGTGATCAAAAGGGTTACACCGTTGTTTGCACCGCCATGTACTGGAAGCAACACTTGATCAAAGTGGAAATTGCCCTGGCCAGAGGCAAGCAAATGCACGACAAGCGCGAGACTGAAAAGGCACGAGACTGGGATCGGCAAAAGCAACGTCTGAATCGAATCAAATAAAGTATTCCCCGGCAAACGATAACTCATATACTTTTATCTGCGCGCGCTTTAGAATCCGCGCCCTATCCTTATATACTAAGGGCACATGATTGTTTTGATCATGGGGGCGATTTGGATTCGACGTAGTTCCATAAGCTTCAGGAGCATGCCGAGATGGTGACCAATCTCGTAAATCCAAGTCACAAACTAATAGTTGCCAACGACGACAACTACGCACTAGCTGCCTAAGAAACAGTCCTAGTGTCATCTGACCAGAGCCGTGCTTGTGCGTCTGGAGAGGTAAACGGCCCGAGGTTCGCCTCGGGGTAAAAGCCTCGCTCAGGTGTCATATCTCACAAGACCGCAGTGAAGTCCGTTCGGCGCGGATCTGTTAAATACTCAGCTGAACTCGCCTATAACGTCCTGACCCTTGGGCTGTTTGTGGCTAAATAAATAGAGGGTGCTAAGCATGTAGCGCCTGCAGTGGCGGATCGACGGACGGGGGTTCAACTCCCCCCGCCTCCACCAATTTTTTATCCAGAAGCATCCATTAACATACATAAAATCAAGGGCAGACCTTTAGATCAAGGCTTATTCCAAAAATCAATGAATGGGTTCCTCTGCCCACTTTGGAGTTTTGCTATCTCCTCGTTACG
>JAURLY010000190.1 GCA_030830945.1 Gammaproteobacteria bacterium
AGGCTGGGTGGCCATGATTTCGATTGGGTCGATTTACTATCTGCTACCGCGTCTGTATGGCAAAGCGCAGATGTACAGCATGAAAGCTGTCGAAACCCATTTCTGGATTGCTACCATCGGCATTGTGCTCTACATCGCTTCGATGTGGATTGCAGGAGTCATGCAAGGTTTGATGTGGCGTGCGATCAACCCTGATGGTACGTTGACCTACTCGTTCGTTGAGTCAGTCAAGGCGACTTATCCCTTCTGGAGCATCCGTTTGCTTGGTGGTGTGCTGTTTCTGACAGGCATGCTGGTTATGGCTTGGAACGTGTTCAAGACGATGGCGGGTGGGCAAGCAATCGATGCGCCAGTTCTTAAGGCCGCGATAGCCCATTAAGCAAACTTAAAGCCCATCACGGAAAAACAGGAGTTCTACGCTATGTTGACGCATGACAAGATCGAGAGAAAAACAGGTTTATTAATTGTGCTGACCGTGCTTACCATCAGTGTGGCGGGGCTGTTGGAGATCGTGCCGTTGTTTTTTCAGAAATCCACGACTTTACCGGCTAATGAATTAGTTAAGCCATATGATCCGCTACGGCTTTCCGGGCGCGATATTTATATTCGCGAGGGTTGCTATAACTGCCACTCGCAGATGATCCGTCCGTTTCGTGCAGAGACCGAGCGCTATGGCCATTATTCGGTGGCGGGTGAGTTTATCTACGACCACCCTTTTCAATGGGGCTCAAAGCGTACCGGTCCCGATCTTGCGCGCGTCGGTGGTCGGTATTCTGACTTGTGGCACAGGACACACTTGCTCAATCCGCGCGATGTTGTGCCCGAGTCGAATATGCCTGCTTATTTCTGGCTGGATCGACCGCTTAGTGATAGCGATATTGAGGCCAAGATGAAAGCATTGCGAACTGTTGGGGTGCCCTATTCCGATGGTGAGATTGCTGGCGCGAAAAAGGCGCTCGAGGGTAAAACTGAGCTTGATGCCTTGATTGCTTACCTGCAGGGTATGGGGACGGCAATCAAGCAGGTTCGTTGAGTGGGGGTGCCAAATGAACATCAATGACTTGCGCTCTACATTTACGGTGCTGTTGTTTCTGGTCTTTGTTGGAATCGTTTGGTGGGCCTATTCAGATCGTCGTAAAGCAGGTTATGCCGAAGCTGCCAGGTTACCCCTTGATGACGACAAGCCGTTAACACCAGGTGTGGCGATGGCTGCGCAGAGAAACGAGAAAAAGGAAAAGAAAATATCATGAGCGATTTTGTGAGTGGTGCCTGGAATATCTATATTGCCGTTGTTACCGTCATCAGCATTCTTGGTTGCGCCCTTTTTCTCTGGATGCAAAGCTCGGCCAAGCACGTTGAGGGAAAAACCACCGGACACGTCTGGGACGAAACCCTGGAAGAGTTTAGTAATCCGCTACCGAACTGGTGGCGTTGGTTGTTTTATTTGACGGTGGTATTCGCACTGTTCTACTTGACCATGTATCCCGGTTTAGGCAGTTTTAAAGGGCAATACCAATGGACTTCTGCCGGGCAATACGATAATGAAATGAAAAAAGCGAACGACCAGTATGACCCAATTTTTCAAAAGTATTTGAAACAGGATATTCGCGTGGTCGCAGTTAACCCGGAAGCCAGAGAGATGGGGCAGCGACTGTTTTTAACTTACTGTGCCCAATGTCACGGGTCAGATGCACGGGGTACCAAGGGTTTCCCCAACCTCACTGACAAAGACTGGTTGTTTGGTGGATCCCCGGAGCGCATTAAAGAAACGATTGCGCAAGGGAGGAATGCGCTGATGCCAGCCAAGGGCGTTAAACCTGATTTAACCGAGGATGAGATCAAGGATCTTGCTCACTATGTGCGATCCCTGTCTGGTCTTGCGGCCGACTCCCTGCGAGTTCATCGAGGCAAGCCACTGTTTGGCGCTGCTTGTGCGGCTTGTCACGGGGCAGATGGCACGGGCAATGTTGGATTGGCACCTAACCTTTCAGACAAAGTATGGCTTTATGGTAGTTCAGAAGCCACCATTATCGAAACCATCAGTAAGGGGCGAGTCAATCAAATGCCTGCTTTTGGAGATTTTCTGGGCGAAGCCAAGGTGCATTTGCTGACGGCATATGTCTATGGATTGGGAGGTGGTCAGGACGTCCCTGTAACGACAGCGGAAACACACTGACAGCCCGTTCCTTGGGTTCGGCTCATTGAGTAATGTTTATTTTTCGATTTTTTGCTGAATGCAAACAGTGAATGCAAACAGTTTCTTAATCTTAATGTTGGTTTCCTGAAAATATTAACTATGGCTACACCATTGGCAGCTACGTCCAAACCAGTAGTCTTTGTTGAGCAAAGCCTGTATCAGGTACATGAAAAAGTCTATCCGCGCTCGGTTACGGGAGTTTATGCCACGTCGCGTTGGCTGATGGTATGGCTGACACAAGTGCTGTTCTACGGTTTGTGTTGGCTCCCGTGGAATGGTAGGCAGGCGGTTCTGTTTGATCTGACAGCTCGAAAATTCTATATTTTTGGACTGGTTTTCTGGCCACAGGATGTCATCTACCTGGCTGTTCTGCTCATTATCTCTGCGTATTCCCTCTTTTTGTTTACTGCTGTTGGGGGGCGCTTGTGGTGTGGCTATGCCTGTCCACAGACGGTGTATACCGAAATATTTCTTTGGATCGAGCGCAAGATAGAAGGCGATCGTGCGGCGCGTATCAAACTGGATGCCAATGCAATCTCCATGAAGAAACTCTTTTTGCGTGCTTCCAAATATGGCGCTTGGGGTCTCTTGGCTCTATGGACGGGGTTTACCTTTGTCGGTTATTTCACGCCTATAAAGGCGTTGTGGGGGTCGGTATTTAACTATTCACTGGGACCCTGGGAGACTTTCTGGATTATTTTTTATGGATCTTTCACCTATGTGTTTGCCGGGCACTTGCGGGAGCAGGTATGCAAATACATGTGCCCGTACGCACGATTTCAAGGAGTCATGTTTGACCCGGATACCTTGACCATTACCTATGATGCTGCGCGAGGAGAGCCAAGAGGACCCCATAAAAAAGGCGAAGCATACAAAACACAAGGTAAAGGGGATTGCGTTGATTGCAGCATTTGTGTCCAGGTGTGCCCGACAGGCATTGATATCCGTAAAGGGCTGCAATATGAGTGTATAGGTTGTGCTGCCTGCATTGATGCGTGCGATCAGGTCATGGAGAAAATGGGTACCCCAAAGGGGCTGATTCGCTACTCGACCGAGCATGCGATTGCGGCCAAATGGGGCTGGGAAGAGATTATTCGCCACGTCATTCGGCCACGCGTGCTGGTTTATGCAGCGATTTTATGGACGATTATTGCTGCTTTTATCTGGGGAATTGTCACTAAGCCGACACTACGTGTGGATGTCATTCGTGATCGCGCCGTGCTGGCACGTGAAGTGGAAGGTGGCATGATCGAGAATGTTTACCGGCTGCATGTAATGAATGTATCCGAGGCTGCGCACCGCTACGCAATTACAGTGAGTGGTCTGCCAGAGATTGACATGGTCGGTGATCGCATCATTGAAGTACCACCTGCGGGTGATCAGACTTTTACGGTTCAAGTGCGCGTGCCGCCTGAAAGTGGGAAGAAGGGTTCCAACGTGATTTACTTCGATGTGAAAGCGATGGCAGATGAAAATACTGCCGTGCGAGAAAAAGCGACTTTTCTTCAGCTATGACCAGACTACAAAGTGTTTCACATAGTCGGCCATGGTATCGGGAACCGTGGCCTTGGATACTGATGGTTGGTCCTTTCGTCGTAGTGGTTGCGGCACTGGCCACCGCGTGGATTGCGGTTAAAACGGATGATGGCTTGGTAACGGCGGATTATTACAAAAAAGGATTGGCAATCAATCAAACGTTGATTAGTAGCGAGCAAGCGAGAAAATCCGGATTGACGGCAGGTGTCCGTCTCGCAGACCGTGGGCTTTTTATTCGCCTGCAGGCAACTGCCCCTGGCTTTGTGTTGCCATCTCTACTGCTGGTCAGCATTTCCCATCCTACGCGAGCAGGGCTGGATCAGACATTTCAGCTGCGGCGTACTGGCGATGGTTATCGAAGTGATGCGATTCATTTGCCGGTTGCCGGTCACTGGCTCGTTTTACTTGAGGATGACAAGAAAACCTGGCGTTTGTTAGGTAATATCGTCTTGCCAGCCAATGGTGAAACAATCATTGGTTCTTCTGAAAAAACCAATTAATCAAACAGGTAGTCTTGGCGACGATGGTAAGCTTGTCATGTGAGCATAATCAAAACAATGCTTGATTCCATACAGGGGAGATGCAATGCAAAATATCCTATCCGTCCTATGGCCATCTTTTTTGGTTGCCGGTATTGCTGAGGGGGTTTTTTTTACATTGATCGATCCACGTGAGCTCTATTTGCTTGGCGAACCCGTTCACTTTTCCAGTCTTGCCACTTATTCCATTGGTTTTTTTTGCTTTTGGGCGATTTGTGCCGCTTCCAGTGCGGTGACTTGCTATCTTCTTCGTACCGCAAAAAAACCTGATGATACTGATCGGGGGGCATAATTTCACAAGAAACTGCAGAACACCAACTACCTGCCTACCGACCTTTGCACACGATTTTTGAGTAGATTGGTGTCTTCTACATTAGCAGCTAGAGTCTGTCCTGAGATAGCATTTTTTTAAGTCTGACAGTATCTACAAGCCGGATATGTTTTTTCTCTACCTGAAGCACTCCTTCCTCTTGCAGATGGGAAAACGCACGGCTGACGGTTTCCAGCTTTAAGCCAAGATAAGAGCCAA
>JAURLY010000191.1 GCA_030830945.1 Gammaproteobacteria bacterium
AGTTAGATTGTTAATCCCAAGGAAAGGTGACAAAAACGTGCGGCCAACCTGGTAGTCTGCCCCGATTCGCCAATTTGCCAAGGTATAGGCCTCGACATTCACGGTATTATTATTGTCGGCGAACTGATCGCCGGTATAGGTGAAATCAATTGCGCTATACCAATTGCTGGGGGCTGTATAGGTTAGCTCGATGTAAGCGAGTTTCTCGACAGTTCCGGGGATACGATTTCCAGAAAAATCACCAGTTACAGTGGCGTTGTTCATTGCGTCAAAGCTCAATACCTGGAAGCTGTCAAACGAGAAGTCGCCATAGGACATGCTGACCGTAGATTCGATACGATCCGTAAGTTGGGATTTAGCAGATAGCTCAATCCCGGTTCGGCCGGATTCCCCGGCGTTTTGGAAAAAATCCCTGCCGTTCGCGTCGTAAGAGATCAGTTCATCTTTCACGTCTGTTTTAAATACTGCCAATTGATAGCTGGTAGAAGCTGGAGCTATTCCTCGCAAACCAAATTCGTAATTGGTTGCTTTCTGTGGCTCGATCATAGGGTTAAAGCCGCCACCGCCTGCTGGGTTGGCGAACTCGGTAGTTGTTGGCGTTTCAAAAGAAGTTGAAACAGTGCTGTAAAGGCTTGTGTTGTCGTTGAGCTGGTAGGCCAGACCCACCATGGGGCTGACGTCGTCTAGATCTCGACTGCCTGAATCATCTCCATCGGAGAGGAAGTGATCGGTCACCGAAAAATCCACCTGGTCGTAACGAACGCCCAGGGTTAATTGCATTTGATCGGTCAGGGCGAGTTCGTTTTGTGCGTATATACCCTTAGAGGTTACCTCTTCTCTTTGATCAAAGAGAAGTGCTCCAATAACGCCGAGATTATTGACGCGTCGCTTCCGGTCATCGTCCTGATCATCCAGGTCGAATCCAATCAGTAAGCGGCTGGGGATAGATCCCAGAAAGCTGTCATGGGCATAAGAGATACCAAACCCGGAAAACTTTCTATCCAAATCAACAGAGTCAGCAACGGGAAATTGTGGCAATTTGGCCGTGAATTCCCTGGAATCGACATAGCCCCTGACGGAGAGCTCTCCGCTTGCACCGATTGGCGTCGTGTAGATGGTGCCGAGCCTGGTTTGTGTCACGGTTTCGCCGTTGTCAAAATCAACATTTCGGTCACGGGCAGAAGCTGGGTCGGAGGTCGCCTGGTTCAGGTCTACACCGCCGGGATCGTTGGAGACGGGTTGGTCCGTATGGTTGAGAATGAATAGCCAATCCCGGTCCTTGCTAAGATCAAAATTCACCCTGCCAGTGAACTGGGTGTTCTCAGCTTCGCTGTGATCCCTATAGCCGTCTATTTGCGAATCGGACAGGCTTAGAAAGTAGTTAATATTTTCGGCTTGCCCGCCAGTTTTGACTGCCAGCTTTTGATAGCCATATTCACCGCCTGTAATTCTCATGCTGGCAAAAGGGGTTTCAGGGCCATCTTCAGATGTAACGCTAATGACGCCACCGGCAGCATTGCCGTATAGCGCAGAGCTGGGGCCGCGGATAACTTCTACTTGTTTCGTGGCGCCAAGATCAATCGTATCCACCTGGCCCTGGCCGTCGGCAACTGTCAGGGGAATACCATCGACCAAAATTTTGATGCCGCGGATGCCAAATGCAGAGCGGGCGCCAAAGCCGCGTATAGATACCCGCAAGTCCTGGGCAAAGTTATAACGGTTTTGCATAAATAGGCCGGGAACACTTGCAAGCGCTTCATCCAAAGCAAGCTGCTGTCGCCCAAGCTGAATTTCTTCCTGCGATACAACGCTGATAGACATGGGGGTTGTGGACATAGTGCGCGACAGGCGGGTTGATTCGATAACCATTTCTTCAATTTCGGTGTCTTGTGCCAGCAATGGCCCGGACGCAAGTAACGCGCAAAGTATGGTTAATTTTTTGGGTAATGCATTGGGTGTCATAAAAGTCTACGGCCTTTTGGCGATCTGGATTTAGTTAGTAAAAAACCAAGCCTAGCGGCATAGCCGGCAAGCCACGGGCTGCTAGAGGATTATTTTAGGAATTGTTCCCAGTGCGCGACGGTGCGCTCCCAGGCAAGTTTTGCAGCGACGGGATTATATCTGGGTGTGGAGTAGTTATGAAACCCATGCATCGTATTGGGATAGGTGTAGGATTCATAGCGCACGCCGTTATCCTCTAGCGCTTCAATATAGTCCTCGCGTGTAGAGTTAACTCCGCCATCATCTTCAGCATATTGCAGCAGCATCGCAGCATGAATTCTCCCTACATCTTCAGTTGCCGGCGCCCGGCCATAAAATGGAACGCTGGCTTGTATATCGGAACCAAGCGTGACGGCAAGAAAGTTAGAAGTGGCACCGCCCCAGCAGAAACCGGTACATCCAAGTTTTCCCGTAGAGAGTTCGTGATTCTTTATATAGTAGGCACTGTTGACCATATCCTGACGCAACTTGTCTTGATCCAGGGCGCGTTGCATTGCGCGTCCATCATCATCGTTGCCCGGATACCCGCCAACGGGTGAAAGTCCGTCAGGAGCAAGTGCCAAGAAACCTGCGACAGCGGCTCTTCGGGCAACGTCTTCTACATAAGGATTTAGCCCCCGGTTTTCATGAATAACAAGTACCGCCGGGAAGGGGCCTTCGCCCTGAGGCGTAACTAAATAGCCTCGCATTCTCCCTGAATTACCTCCTGGAGAGTCGTAGTCAACATAGGTCGGCCTAATGCGCTCGTCTGTGAACTTAACTTCCTGCCCTGATGCGTAATCAGGAATCATGGCTTTGGCCATCGCAAGAGCTGATGCTCCTCCTACAGTGATCGCAGCGGCCCGGTCAAAAAACTGTCTTCGGTCTATTTGTCCGTGACAATATTGATCATAAAGGTTGTATACGCGACTATCGATACGATTGTTTTTCATTTTTATTTCTCCACCGCCTTATGAACATTTTTAATTGCTTTTGGGGCGCAAATACTAAGTCATTGACTCTAATCAAATTGAATATAGTATACTATCCGCAAATGCAGACCTGATGATGTGTCCTGTATTAAAAGAGACTAATTAGATAGAACTTACGCTGAAATCCTCCTCACTTTGATTTAATAATTCGTAAGGGTTCGCATACCTTGATATGTGGACTGTGAGTCGCTTGCTTTTTATAGTGGTGAGGCCATGATGACAATGCGATATTCATGAGGCATGCAGATCAAGCGCTGCTCCCACTATCTTTTGATATCAACAATTCACCCACAGTATTTTTAACGCACAAGGGAATTTTATGAAGATCGATTTAACCGGAAAAGTCGCGGTAATTACCGGCGGTAGCCGTGGGCTTGGAGAAGCCATGGCTGAAGCACTTTCAGGCGCGGGAGCAACTATTGCACTGGTAGCTCGAAATGAAGAAAAACTGAAAGAAGTTCGTGACAAGTTAGTCGCTGCAGGCGGGAAAGCTGAATACTTTATGGGCGATGTGACTGACGAGACGGAAGTCGCCCGTATTGCCGATGAAGTGAAAGCAAAGCTGGGTGATCCTCACATTCTGATCAACAATGCCGGCACGAATTGCCGTACACACCTGGTTGAGGCATCTCTGGAAGACTTCCAGGGGGTCGTTGATTCCAGCTTAAAATCTGCTTTTTTGGTGAGTCGAGCCTTTGTTCCTGGCATGCAAAAGCATGGTTGGGGCCGTGTGATCAACATGACCTCCATACTTAGCCATATTGGCCTGCCTGCACGCACTCCATACTGCTCCGCCAAGTTTGGCTTGCTGGGTATGACCAAAGCACTGGCGCTGGAAGTGGCTGCGGAAGGTATTACAGTAAATGGTATTAGCCCGGGGCCCTGTGGCACTGAGATGAACCTTCCTGTAATGAACGACCCTGAAGCCAATGCCCAATTTTTGAAGAACCTGCCAGTAGGCCGTTGGGGTAAGGTTGAAGAGATTGCTGCTCTTGCCTGCTATATATGTTCAGATCTAGCAGGATTTTTGACCGGTACAGATATTGTTATTGACGGTGGTTGGACCACTAAGTAGCAAGTAAAAACTGCCCGGCAGGCTCTAAATATTAAATATGTCTTGCCGGGCATTACTTAACTAGACAGAGGGGTGCTCTGGTGGATAGACGAGAATTTTTGATGAGCAGCGTTGCTGCTGGTGTTGTAGGTTTGATGAGTAACGATTTACTGGCGCAGAGTTTGCCGCGAATCTCTCCTATGGGAATAGCTTCCGCATCCATGAGACATCATCGTAATGGCCTGGGAGTTCTACCGCCATTGTCTGAAGACTCGATTGCTTATGTAGATTATTGCCGCTCTCTTGGGGCTGGTGGTCTGCAATTCTCTCCCGTAGGAGACCTTAAAAAGGTACGTGCCCGCATGGAAGACCTTGGGATGTGGTTCGAAGGGCAGGCCCGTCCACCAAGCAGGCTTACTGATAGTACAGATGCTTTCGAAGATGCTCTGATAAAAACTCGTGAGATGGGCGGAAAAGTTGTTCGTTTCGTTAGTCGCCCCCCCGCTGGTACTTCTGGTCGCCGCTACAATGGATTTACTTCTATGGAAGAGTTTCTGGCCTGGCGAGAAGAAGCAGACAAAATAGTTCTTAAGTGTCTTCCAATTGCAGAGCGCTACGGTATTAAGCTGGCGCTGGAAAATCATAAAGATCGACTGGTTGATGAGCATGTTCAGTTTATTGAGGAAGTGTCCAGCGAGTATTTGGGAGCTCTGGTGGATCCCGGTAATAACCTGTCAATGATGGAATCTCCCGAAGAGGTCTGTACTAAGTTAGCGCCTTATGTTCTTTCATGCTCGCTAAAAGATATGGGAGTCGCGCCTTACGAAGAGGGCTTTCTTTTGTCGGAAGTGATTTTTGATACGGGTGCAACCGACCAGAGAAAATGCTGGGAAATACTTAAGGCAGGTAACCCTGACCTTAATCCCATTGAAGAACTGATAACTCGTGATCCGCCGAAAGTTCCCTGCCTGACAGAAGCATACTGGGGAGGACTGCCCCATTACTCTGCAGCTGAACTGGCGAGACATATGACTTGGGTTAGGGAAAACACGACTGAGCTTCCATATGTTGACCATTTATCCCCAAGGGAGATATTGCAGGCTGAGGAAGATAATCACCTGGCTGTCATTGAGTGGAGCCGGACCAATATAAAGGTCTAGGTTATTTTTTTATGAGGCCGCCCATTGATGTTAATAAGGTTGATGGGCGGCCATTTTCGTTTTTAAAACAGGACTATTTTGTTGACTAATCGAAAACCCAAAAAACCATTTCGTTCGCAAGACTGGTTTTGCGATAGCCACCGTCCCGACATGATGGCCGTCTATCTTGAGCGATTCATGAATTACGGGATTACACCGGAAGAATTGCGAAGTGGACGCCCGATAATAGGTATTGCGCAAAGTGGCAGTGATATTGCCCCTTGTAACCGTGTGCACCTGGAGTTGGCAAAGCGTGTTCGCGACGGTATTCGTGATGCTGGCGGTATTCCGATGGAATTTCCGGTACATCCTATTTTTGAAAACTGTCGACGCCCTACAGCGTCGATAGATCGCAATCTGTTTTACCTTACCTTGGTAGAACTGCTTCACGCCTATCCAATAGATGCGGTGGTTCTGACGACTGGATGTGACAAAACCACACCGGCGTCAATCATGGCGGCGTCAACTGTTGATATACCCGCTATTGTTTTAAATGGTGGGCCAATGCTGGATGGCTATCACGATGGCGAGTTGGTCGGTTCTGGAACCATTATTTGGCGATCCAGAAGAAAGTTGGCCTCCGGGAAAATCAACGAAGAAGAATTTGTTGAAGCATGTTCGCAATCCGCTCCTTCGGTAGGCCATTGCAATCCAATGGGTACGGCGTCAACCATGAATGCGATTGCTGAGGCGCTGGGAATGACCCTGCCGGGCTCTGCGGCGATTCCTGCCCCCTATCGTGAGCGCGGGCAGATGGCGTATGAAACGGGTCGCAGTATCGTTGATATGGCCTATGAAGATATCACCCCTTCTAAAGTACTGTGTCGAGAAGGCTTTCTGGACGCAATTGCCTTGACCTCTGTTATCGGTGGATCTTCCAATGCGCAGCCACACATCAATGCCATGGCAAGACATGCCGGAATTGAGATCCAGTCACAGGATTGGGTTGAATATGGCTATCGATTGCCCCTAATTCTGGATATGCAGCCAGCGGGTCGTTTTCTGTCCGAGCGTTTCCACCGCGCAGGTGGTGTGCCAGCCATTCTTTGGGAGCTGCAGAACGCTGGAAAACTTCACCCAGATCGTTTGACTGTAAACGGTAAGACCATGGGTGAAAATATTGAGGGCGCAGAAACCGGTGACAGGGAAATGATTCGTCACTTTGATGACCCCATGCAAGAAAATGCCGGGCTGCTGGTTTTATCAGGCAATTTGTTTGATTTTGCGGTAATGAAAACCAGTGTGATCTCCGATGAATTCCGTGAGCGATTCCTGAAAGATCCGGGTTCTGAAAACATTATTGAAAGTCGTGTTGTCTGCTTTGATAGCGCCGAGGACTACCATGATCGAATCAATGATAGTTCACTGAACATCGATGAAAAAACCATTTTGGTGATTCGCAACGCAGGTCCGGTAGGTTGGCCGGGGGCTGCAGAAGTTGTGAACATGCAGCCATCTGATGAGTTGCTTAAGAGGGGAGTTTCCGGTTTGCCGGTGATCGGTGACGGTCGCCAATCTGGCACGGCCGATACGCCTGCTATTTTGCATGCTTCTCCGGAAGCTGCTGTTGGTGGCGGTATAGGCTGGTTGCGAACCGGAGATGTCGTTCGTATCGATATCGATAAGGGCCGCTGTGACGTATTGCTTTCCGACGAGGAAATTGAAGCCCGAAAAGCAGAGTTTAAGCCTGAGCTTGTTCCCAGTCAGACACCATGGCAGGAGATGTATCGGGCACATGTCGGTGGATTGGATACCGGGGCTGTATTGGAGTTTGCCGTTAAATATAAAGGGGTCTCCAAAAAGACACCCCGCCACAATCACTAAACTGCCCCTCAGCGTTAAGCTTTAGGCGGTTAGGTAAGAAAGAATTACCCTTAGGAGGATTTACAATGAAACTACTTCGTTATGGCCCGGCTGGACAAGAAAAGCCAGGTCTATTGGATTCGGAGGGAACAATTCGCGATCTGTCTGGATATGTTGCCGATTTGACACCAGACCAGTTGTCACCAGACAACCTGAAAAAGCTGGCTGCGATTGATCCTGCCTCTCTTCCCCCGGTGAAGGAGCCCCAGCGTTATGGGCCGCCTATTGTTGGTACGCCCAAGTTTTTGGCGATTGGTTTGAACTATGCAGACCATGCAGCTGAATCAGGCATGCCAATTCCGGAAGAACCAATTTTGTTTAATAAAGCCACCTCTTGTATCCAGGGGCCGAATGACGATGTCATGCTGCCCAAAGACTCAGTCAAGTCTGATTGGGAAGTTGAGCTTGGCGTGGTTATTGGCTCTGTTGCACGCTATGTGGAAGAAGCTGAGGCACTCGACTATGTTGCTGGCTACGTTACTGTGAATGATCTTTCAGAGCGCGAATACCAGTTGGAACGTGGTTCGCAGTGGGATAAGGGTAAAGGTTGCGATACCTTTGGCCCGATTGGGCCCTGGTTGGTTACAGGCGACGAAGTCGGCGACCCCCAAAACCTTGATTTGTGGTTGGATGTCAATGGCAAGCGTATGCAAACAGGTAACACCAGCACAATGGTATTTGGTGTCGCAAATCTTGTGAGCTATGTCAGCCGTTTTATGACTCTCGAGCCAGGTGACATCATCACTACAGGTACGCCTCCAGGTGTTGGGCTTGGCTTTAAGCCACCCATTTACCTGAAAGCTGGTGACAAAATCGAACTTGGCATTGAAAAGTTAGGCTCCCAAGCCCAAACAGTTTTTCCCTGGAGTAAGCGTGATTAGTCAGGTATGTTAATGCCCGCTGCTGACGCCGCGATCATTGGCAGGCGGAAGGAATTTGTCGCGGAATTGCGAAAAATGGTTCCCGGTGAAGGGGTCATCGATGACGATGCCTCTCTGGCAGCTTATGAATGTGATGGCTTAATGGCATACCGCCAGCGTCCGCTGGCGGTTGTTTTGCCCGAGACTGTAGAGCAGGTCAGCCAGGTTCTTGGCTATTGTCATAGAGAGGGATTAAAAGTTGTCCCGCGGGGGTCTGGTACTTCCTTGTCCGGCGGTGCACTGCCACTGGCAGATGGCATTGTCATGGCCATGGGCAAATTTAATAAAATTCTTGAGGTGGATTACGCGAACCGCTGTGCGGTTGTTCAGCCTTGCGTAACTAATGCCGCTGTAACTGAACGCGTTACAAGTGAAGGATTTTATTATGCGCCAGATCCATCTAGCCAGATTATCTGCTCCATAGGCGGCAATGTGGCTGAAAATGCCGGGGGTGTGCATTGTCTGAAGTACGGCACGACGTCCAATAATATTCTGGGTCTGCAAATGGTGCTCATGGATGGTTCGGTTGTTCGTATGGGCGGCAAACATCTGGATGCACAATCCCTGGACATGCTTGGACTGATTTGCGGTTCCGAAGGCCTGCTGGGCGTGGTTACCGAAATTACTGTTCGCGTATTGCGGACACCGGAAACCCAGCGCGCACTATTGCTGGGATTTTCAGATGTGGAATCTGCTGGCGCCTGCGTTGCCAAAGTCATCGCAGAGGGCGTTGTTCCTGCCGCGATGGAGATAATGGATCGAACCGCTATTCATGCGGCCGAGGCCTTTGTAAAAGTAGGATACCCGCTTGATGTGGAGGCCCTTCTCTTAATCGAGTTTGACGGATCCCCTGTTGAGGTTGATCACTTCATCGCGATGGTAAACGAGATTGCCAAAAAAGCTGGAGCTGTCTCTTCACAACAGTCCAATAGCGAGGAAGAGCGCAAAAATTTCTGGGCTGGTCGTAAAGCAGCTTTCCCTGCGATTGGGAAAATTTCACCGGATTATTACTGCATGGACGGGACTATTCCGCGAAGCAAATTGCCGCAGGCATTGCGCAAGATATCTGAGCTTTCCGATGAGTTTGGCCTGGAAGTAGCCAATGTATTTCATGCCGGCGACGGGAATTTGCACCCTATGGTTCTCTACAATGCGGATAAGGATGGAGATCTGGAAAAAGCTGAGCAATTTGGTGCGGCGATCCTAACTTTGTGCGTGGAATTGGGTGGTGTTCTCACGGGTGAGCATGGTGTTGGCGTCGAAAAACGAGACCTGATGGAAGTGCAATTTACCGAGGCCGACCTTGATCAACAGCTACGGGTTAAATGTGTGTTTGACGATCAGGGGCTGCTCAATCCTGGCAAGGTTTTCCCCAAATTAAGGCGATGCGCGGAAGGTGGGAAGATGCATGTTCATCATGGCGAATTGCGTTTTCCAGATATTGAAAGGTATTAATTATGGGCGAAGTTTTTAGGCCCAAAAATTCTGATGAAGTAAGTAGTGCAGTAAAAGATGCGCTCAATATGAAGGCTTCCCTTGAGCTTTTTGGTCAGGGCACTCGTCGTTCTCTAGGGCGACCTGTCAAGGCGGATGCGTCACTGGATATGTCGGCGCTTACCGGGGTGCAGATGTATGAGCCGGAAGAGCTGGTCATGGTAGTTGCTCCCGGTACTCCCATGCGAGAAATTTCCCAGGTTCTAATCGAACACAACCAGCAACTTGCATTCGAGCCCCCTGATTATGGCCCGCTGTGGGGTCTTCCCGCAGATAAAGGCACTGTCGGTGGCATGATAATGACTGGGCGCAACGGCCCACGTCGGCTCTCAGCCGGAGGAGTGCGGGACTACGTGCTTGGGGTGAAAGGCGTTAACGGGTTTGGCGAGTTATTTGTCTCGGGTGGCAGGGTGGTAAAAAATGTCACAGGATTTGATTTGCCTAAAATTTTGACAGGTAGTTTCGGTACTCTCTGTGCAGCGACCGAAATAACACTCAAGTTATTGCCACTGCCGCCGGAAGCGGCAACCTTGGTCGTGTCCGGACTGAAAGACGGGCAAGCCGTTGCGGCGATGACTCGTGTACTGACAGAAACCTCCATCCCGGTTTCTTCCGCAGCGCATTTGCCGGCAGAAATTGCCAAGTTATCCCGCGTTGACAGTATCTCTGCAAGACAAAACTCCGCTACCTTATTACGCGTTGAAGGATTTGGCCCGTCGGTTGAATCAGGTATCCAAGGCCTGAAAAAGGTATTTGGAAGTCTGTCGGATATGTTTGTTTTGGATAAAGCCGAAACACAGCAGTTATGGAAAGAGGTAACGAATGCCTCTTTTTTTATCCAGACAGAAAAACCAATTTGGAAGCTCTCCGTTCCTCCTTCGGAAGCAGCGGCCATTATGTCCAAGCTCGGAAAGGGTTTAACCACCCAATATTTTTATGATTGGGCAGGTGGTGCAATATGGATAGAAGCCCCGGCATCTGAAGATGCCGGTGAAGCAGCGATCAGGGGCACCCTTGATTCCGTGGTTGTTGGTGACGGGCACGCAACCCTGATTCGTGCCAGTGAAGAAGTGCGAGCGAATATAGCGCCATTTCACCCGCTGTCGCCCGTTTTGGCAGCAGTAGAAGACAGGCTTCGAAAACAATTTGATCCCCAGGGAATGTTTAACCCGGGCCGTATGTATGGGGTGCGAAATGCAAACTAGCCTAAATAAAGTCCAGCATTGTGAGCCGGAAATCGTCGCGTCCGAGAAAGCGATTCGAACATGTGTTCATTGCGGCTTTTGTTTGGCAACTTGCCCAACCTATGTCCTGCTGGGGGATGAGTTAGATAGCCCAAGAGGCCGGATCTACCAAATGAAGGAAATGCTGGAAAAAGGCGGTGCGCCTTCTCCAGAAACGGTGAAACATGTTGATCGATGTCTCTCTTGTCTGGCCTGCATGACGACCTGCCCGTCCGGGGTGAATTACATGCGGCTGGTTGATCATGCGCGTGCGTACATTGAAGAGAATCACAAGCGACCACTCATGGACCGAATGATGCGCTCTTTTTTGGCTTTTGCTTTGCCAAGAAGAAACCTGTTTCGTTTTTTGTTAAAGCTTTCGCCAATGGGCAAGCCCTTTAAGGAGGTTTTACCGGGGCGTTTAAAGGCCATGGTATCCATGGCGCCGCCATCAATGCCTGCTCGTCATGCGTCTGAAACGCCTCAGGTTTTCCCCGCGCATGGAGAGCGCAAGGGACGAATAGCATTGCTTATTGGCTGCGCCCAGCCAGTGCTGGCTCCTCATATCAACGAGACAGCAATCAGGTACTTTAACCGTTTGGGAATGGATGTGATCGTCTCTGAGGGTGTTGGTTGTTGTGGGGCTCTGCCGCACCATCTCGGTAAAGTCGATCAGTCGC
This sequence comes from Gammaproteobacteria bacterium, assembly GCA_030830945.1. Lineage (GTDB taxonomy): Bacteria > Pseudomonadota > Gammaproteobacteria > Pseudomonadales > GM7GCV1 > GM7GCV1. The sequence continues at coordinate 11,406 of JAURLY010000191.1, forward strand.
ACGAAATGGCCAAGGCCAATATCCGGGCCTGGATGAAAGAAATCGACGGTGAAGGTCTGGATGCCATTATGGTGACGGCCTCAGGATGTGGCACTTCGCTAAAGGATTACGGTTTTATGTTTGCCGAGGATCCCGAGTGGTCAGAGCCCGCAAGTAAAGTGGCTGCACTATCCAAAGATGTATCTGAGGTTTTATCTGAAATGGATCTCCCGCTGCCCGTTGATAACCCGCGGGATCTGGTGGTCGCCTATCAATCGGCATGCTCGCTGCAGCATGGGCAAAAAGTTACCCAGGAGCCTGTCCAATTGCTTAAGGCGGCAGGTTATCGAGTTTTAGAGCCGCAGGAAAAGCACCTTTGTTGTGGTTCGGCGGGAACATACAACATCCTCCAGCCGGAAATTGCCAATCAATTGCGTGAACGTAAGGTTGCTGCGCTGGAATCACTTAAGCCAGATGTGATAGCGACTGGAAACCTCGGTTGTATGGCGCAGGTGTCTCAAGGGACGTACGTTCCTGTAGTGCATACGCTTGAGCTATTGGACTGGGCCGCTGGAGGTCCAGAGCCCATTGCAATGCAAAATAGATCTCTGGCTGAGAGTGGAGGCTAGGCTGGTTTCTGCCGACTGCCTGAAAAGCTCGCTTTCCCAAACTAATATTAATTTGACTCTCCATTAAGGGGAGTCGAAAATTCAATATTAGCGGGCGCACAACTTGCCGGGTTTTTATCTCACTAAATCACCATAATATAAGTATTTTTAATAAATGAATTATTCAACCAAAGTTGTTGTGGCTGCGCTATTTTTTGCGAGCAGTTGGAGTCTATTGGCGCAAGAAGTGGACCAGACGGGTAATGCATCCCAGGTTCAGCAAGCGAGTGGTGTTACTACCTATATGGCTGGTTTTTTCGAGAATCAGAGCCCGGCCACAGCTATGGATATGGTCAATCTCTTGCCGGGGTTTACTTTCGAAAACAGTGAGTCGTCTCGTGGCTTTTCTGGCGCGGCTGGAAATGTGTTAATCAACGGCCGACGCCCTTCGACCAAATCTACCGCCCTCAGTGATGTATTGCGCCGTATTCCAGTCAGCGCTGTAGAAAGAATCGAAGTACTTCGCGGCAGTCACTTGGAAATCGATATGCAGGGGCTGCCTATCGTCGCTAATGTAATTCGGGCAGCAGGCACTTCCAGCTCAAATGCACTTCAGGTGACCACAAAAATTTTCCCGGGAGGAGATTTTGGCAATTTCGCTTCACTTGAGCGGATTCAGCAGAGTGATGGGTTGTTGCTCGAGGGTGCGCTGACCTTTATAAAGGATCGGAATATGTTCGACTATGGCGATGGTCCATATC
>JAURLY010000192.1 GCA_030830945.1 Gammaproteobacteria bacterium
AGGATTGGTGCCGGCCTGGTGAAGAACCCCATCAGCGGCAGCCTCATTGCCGGCATCCTGGTAAACCTGGCGGGCATTCCCATTTACGCACCCCTGCTGGATTCCCTCGAACTGCTCAGCCGCGCCGCCATTCCCGCCGCGTTGCTGTCATTGGGTGCGGGGCTTATCCGTTACCGGGTAAAAGGCGAGATCACCATGGCGCTGGTGCTCACCGGCATGAAGCTGCTGGTATTGCCCGGACTGGTCTGGTTCCTGGCCTTTTTCGTCTTCGACCTGGACATTCTCTGGGCGCGTACTGCCGTATTGCTGGCGTGCATGCCGGTAGGCATTACCGTTTACGTTTTTTCCATCCGCTACCGGAGCTGCGAGAACCTCGTCGCCACGGCCATCGTGCTGTCGTGCATGCTGTCGGTTTTCAGCATCAGCTTCTATGCCTACCTGCTTGGCATCTGACTAAGCTTCACATAGACCGCCAGCAAGGAAGTGATAGCTAGCATGACAAAGAATCCCTCTAAAGCACCCATCACATAGTATTCACCGCTTGTGAAGGTGGGGATAGAGCTGCTCAGCAATCCTGGTTCTCTCTGGAAGAAAATTACAGGATTGCCATTAATAATATCGATCCCGCCCGGAGGAACAGTGCCTTTAGGGGTATACCGAAGATAACCGGTCAAGCAAAGCGCGAGCACAGCTAATAAAAGTAAAATGTAAGCCCCGAGTATAACTGTATGAAGCATGCCCCAGACGGGCCTTGTAGCCGGCGCCTGCCTGAATCCGTACCAAGCCAGTAGACCAGCGCAGGCACCTATCTGGTTAAGGACGAAGTCATTAAAGTCGATGTATGAGCTGTTGTTTGGAGTCAGGTAAAAATACTGATTCAATTCATCAAGGATTCCCAGAAATATGACCAGAAACATGAGTGGGAGCAAAGGCCAGTTTTCACGCTTAGCGTCAAAGGCCTGGGCCAGCAGGCAGGTTAGCAAGCCATATTGCAGAAAATGAATCATTTCAACATTGGTGGTTGTAATCAGTTTCATGCTTGAGATCATAATTGTAAAAATCAGGCACCATGCGGAGATTGAAAGAACAGGTTTGACACCATGCCACCATTGCCGGGCGATAATTGTAGCCATGAACAAGCTGACCAGGGTGGCAATAGTAAGAGTGTGGTCGCGGGGTACAAAAAGCCCAAATGGTGTGTTGTAACTGGCTACGATCCAGTTTGAAAATTCCAGGTGTAGGGCAGCATTTGCCATCCATGCGGCAAGAGAAATTGCGAGCCAGGCGGCTGTGCCATATGACATCCTTACTCCGGTAGGCATGCCGATAGTATGCCTCGATTAAGGATTTTAGTGACAATCAAGAGGCCCAGCATGGCATTATGTGAGCACTCTATTTCGGTGATAGGAGGTTCGAAAACGTTGTCGCCGTCACCTGTATCCTGAAATAGGGAAAGGTTCGGAGGTCCCTGATTAGTACGCGCAGGTACGGCATTGCGATAAGTATCGCTTCCTTCAAAATCATGAAATAGTGATATTGAGCCGTGGGCAGATGCTCCAAGACTAAAATCGCCCATTTCATAAATGTCATTGCCGGATCGGTCTTCAAACAGAGTCACACTCAAGTCCCAAGCGAGACCGGCTGCAACAATTTGCCTGGTTCGGTAGTGCTCGTCACCACCATCCTCGCGAAAATAACCGATCCCCATGTGAGCACCCCAGCCGAAGTTGTATCGTGACCCCAGGTAAGTGTCACTGCTAATGCCTCCATCGTGGAAAAAGCCGGCGCCAAAATAATATCCGCCGCCCTGAGCAAATGAACCAGCCGTATATTTGTCATTACCTGCACGATCATCAAGGAACCCGACGCCACCGGGCGTTAGATAACGCACACCAACTCCAATGCCCTGGCTCCAGCTGTCTGACAATCCCGGTGTTCCGTAACTTGTAGGAACAAGACCGATGGCTGCATAATTGTCGGAACCCTCGAGGTCAGCGAGAATACCGAGACCTTCCGTCATACCTACTCCCTGTCCCATGCCTTCGACTTGATAGCGATCATTACCACTCTGATCCAGTAACAAGCCTACTCCAAAAAAACCAAATCCCTGCGCCATAGCAGTGGCGATGTATTCATCGTTTCCGGCCAGGTCGTGCAACAACCCAATGCCATACAAACCGAATCCCTGGGTCTGCTCAAGGGCACGGTAAGTGTCGTTCCCGGCGAAATCGGTTAAAAGAGAAACGCTACCTATCCCGGCTGCATAACCACCCGGCTCGAGAGCGTCATAAATATCATTTCCGGCGAAATCCATGATCATTTGAGGTAGACCACTCCAAGCATCTCTGGTCCGCAGAGCATAGATATCGTCACCGCCAAGATCGGCTATAAATAAAATGTCGCTCGCCAAAAGATTGTGGTTGGCACTTCCGCCAAAGAAAACACGGCCGTATGGTGTGAAGTACTGCCCGATAATGCCGCTGCCAGCTCTAGGATGTGCGGCCATCAGGGCCTGGAGATTATTGCGCCATGCAGAATCGAGAAAACGCGACCATTGAAGACCAGCGCAGAACATAGCGGGAAGGTCTGTGTTGATCATGGTATCGATGTATCGAATAAATATATCCCTGCTGACATCATCGAATCCACCTCCAAAAGGGTAAGGTTGCAAAAGGTTTATGATCTGGGTGTGGTTGTTGCGGATGAAGGTCGCTTGTTCTGGAGTCATGGCATCCAGAAAGGCGCTGGTTAGAATGCCGGCAATTGACTCAATCTGTGTTACGGCTGCTTCAAGAGTGTCAGGAAGATCCAGTGGTTCAGCTGTGCAGTCAGTCGGAAAATACAGTTTTGACCAAGAGTTGAGCAAGGCCTGTAAGGGCTGTTCGCCAGCCTGCCACTGGGGGAGCATTGATAAACTCTCCTGCAGAACAGGTTGGGCTGCTGTCAGATCATTGGCAATTGTGCTAAACGTGCCCGGCAGAATTGCTCGAGGTGGATTTTGTTGGAGGCTGCTGGCCAGGATTGAGTAGAGTGAATTAAGATTTTCTGCGTAATCAGTATCGGACTCCAGCCATAACTGAGTTTCATGGAGTGACATAGAATTGGGTAAAGATGGCTGGGAATTTAAAGGATTCGTTAAAAAAATACTTAGAAAGAAGGACAGGAATATACAAACAAGGCGAAAGGATTTCAGACAATGAAGATGCATAGTTAAGCCTTTGCTTGGAACTATGCGTGATTAAATCACATAGCGTCATGTTAGAGAATAAAGACTCTGGTTTTATTCCGGCGAGAAAGGGGAGGAGTAATAAAAAACTTGGTGATCTTGCCTGGTTGTTTGAAAATATCGGGTGTGCCACTAATTTATTGATGATTCCTCATACAATTGACATGCCGAGCCGGCTGTCGTTGCCAACATCTTTGTTTGAAAGAACTAATCAAAGATTTCTTGTAGTTGTTGGTTGCGCAGTTCAGCCGCTCCGGGATTCCCGCCGCGATGCTAACACTTGGTGTGGGGCTCAATCGTTACCGATTTTCAGCATCAGCTTCTATGCCTACCTGCTTGGCACCTGATTTTTCACCGAGTTCTGGAAAACCTGCGCAACTTTCGCAAAATGAAATTTTTGATAAAAAATCGCATTCTGCAACAATAGATTTGCATATTGCAAAAAGCAGTATGTACATATTTACACAAATTAGAAAAATCCCTTTTATAACAATTAGATAAAGATATTCATATAAGTCTGTGGGTTGGTATGAAATTTGTAGTTATACACAAAAGAACCCTACTTTCTCGGTGAATGGGGATGAGTAGAGGGCGTCAGGGCGGCTTTGCTGGACATGAAGAAACAAAGGTTTTATCTGAAGAGAAGCAACCCCCTGGCTAATGTGTAGCCGCAGATACTGAAAGCAAATGTAGAGGTCAGAATGAATAAGAGTTCCATTTATATAGTGGAAGACAGTAAAGCGACCGCGAATCTTTACAAGTCATACCTCAGTGAACTTGAGTATGAAACAAAAATATTCCATCTGGGAACAGATGCCATAGAGGCTATTGCAGAAAAACTTCCTGACTTGATGATACTGGATATAAACCTTCCAGATATAAATGGCCTTGATATCCTGGCATTCATTTCTGCAAACAAACTACCTGTCACAACAATTGTCCTTACATCGCACGGGTCGGCGGAAAATTCCGAAAAGGCCATGGAGTTGGGAAGTTTTGACTTCATCGAAAAGCCTTGCACAAAACAACGACTACAGGTCACCGTGCAGAATGGAATCGAGCATGGGAACCTTGTTGAAGTTGTAGAAATTTATAGTGATAAATTCGATAAAAATGAATTTTTTGGTTTTATTGGCAGTTCGATGGAAATGCAGCTGGTATATAGAATGATAGAGAGTGCCGCTAAATGTTATGCAAGTGTTTTTATTACAGGTGAAAGCGGAACAGGCAAAGAGCTTTGTGCTTTGGCAATACACGAATCTAGCAATAAGAAAGATAAACCTTTTGTTGCCCTTAATTGCGCTGCCATACCAGGAGAACTGTTTGAATCCGAAATATTCGGCCATGTGAAGGGGGCGTTTAGCGGGGCAGTTCAGGATCGTATAGGTGCTGTTGAAAGAGCTGCAGGTGGCACGCTGTTCCTTGATGAAATATGCGAAATGGATATCAACCTGCAGTCAAAGTTATTGCGATTCCTGCAATCCGGGACTTTTGTCAAAGTGGGTGACAACGTGGAAAAACAAGTTCACACGAGGATAATTTGTGCTACTAACCGTGACCCAGTGGTTGAGATAAAAGAAAAAAGATTCCGCGAAGATTTATTTTACCGGCTGAATGTTCTACCTATTCAAATGCCGGCATTAAGAGACAGGGGTGAAGATATACTTTTACTGGCGAACCATTTTCTTGAGAAATATTCAAAAAATTTAAACAAGAAATTTCAAGGATTTTCTGAAAGCACGAAAAAATACTTCATGAAATACCAATGGCCAGGAAATATCAGGGAGTTGAGTAATGTTCTGGAAAATTCCGTCATTATGAATGATGGATTGTCGCTGGAAATGGAAATGCTCCCGAATAGCATGAAAGAAAGAATTGAAAAGTGTGACGATTTGTTGGGTAAATACAAGTATGCGTCGCCAGGTAATGTAATTGAATTGAGTGTGGCTTCAAAAATATCTGATGACGTTGAATTAGAACCTTTTTGGAAAACTGAACAGAAGGTCATTCAGGCAGCTATAAAGAAATGTGGAGATAATGTGCATCTTGCAGCAAAAAAACTGGAACTTAGTCCTTCAACAATATATAGAAAGATTAAAATTTGGGACGGCCAGAAATAAAACCGGAATACGGGGTCACTTGGTATGTACGGCATTATTCAGAATTCGTTAAAGCAACTCGTCATCGATATGAAGGGGCACGATTGTTGGCTGGAAATCGCAAAAAATGCCAAAGCTGAAAGTGAATATATTGATAACAAGCATTATGACGATGAAATTACCATGTCACTTGTTAATTCGGCATGTCAAAAGCTTGATCTTGAGGTAGACGCATGTCTGGAAACATTCGGCTTTCACTGGACAACAAAAACCGCATATGAAATACACGGGTTTCTTATGGATATGACCGGGAAAAACTTTGTTGAGTTCATGTGCAATGTTAACAGTCTTCATGACAGGCTAACTACTGCGTATCCGGATTATTTGGCGCCGGTATTCAGCGTTACGACCGATGGCAGTCAAATGTATGTTATCTACCAGTCTAAGAGGAAAGGTTTGTCATCATTGGTCAGGGGAATGTTGAAGGGTCTTGCAACTAGATTTTCTCAGGAAATACTCGTTGTAAGTGAAGAAGATCAATCAACTCAGGATATACAAAAAACGCTGTTTACCATTGAATTGATAAAATGAACTTAACGCATCAAAGATTTCTTGAATATGAAAGGCTATTTACGGTCGTTATTGCCTTTGATATCAGCGGAAAAATATTACATACAAGTAAACTAGTCAAAAAGTATATCCCGAAAGAGTTTGCTTATATTTCAGATATTGCGGTATTTGTCAGGCCAAATCTAGAAATACAAGGTTATTCGAAACCAGAAATAGAATTCTTTAAAGCAAATAAAAAAAGCCAATACATATTCCTTCTGGGGGAGGAATCATTTCCGGTTCGCGCCCAGTTTATGGAGGGCAGGACAGAAGATGACACATTCTTTCTTCTTGGCATGCCCTGGCTGGCCAAACTACATGAGCAAAACAGATTAGAAGATATCAATTTGGAAGAAT
>JAURLY010000020.1 GCA_030830945.1 Gammaproteobacteria bacterium
CGCCAGCTTAAAGTCCAGCTTGGCTCAAGCCGTGCGCTGCTAATGCACCTAACCCTGGTGCCGTATATTAAAGCGGCAGGCGAGATCAAAACCAAGCCAACCCAGCATTCTGTTAAAGAGCTTCGCTCTATCGGCCTGCAGCCTGATATTTTGTTGTGTCGTTCTGAAGTAGAAGTTGACGAAGATTCCCGACGAAAGATTTCTCTTTTTACTAATGTGGAGGAGAGAGCAGTTGTTCCCTTGCCGGACGCTAGTTCAATTTATGCCATTCCCAGACAGTTGAAAGAGTATGGCCTTGACCAGATCGTCGTTGAGAAATTCAATCTTGATAGCCCTGCGCCGGATTTAAGTGAGTGGGACAAGGTTGTGGAGCTTCAAGCGAACAGTAGTGGAGAAATTCGTATTGCCATGGTTGGTAAATACATGGAACTGTTGGATGCCTATAAATCATTGAATGAAGCACTTGAACATGCGGGCATTCATAATAAAACGCAGGTCAAAATCGATCATATCGACTCGGAAACTTTCGAAGAGGGTGATCTTTCTGCCCTTCAGGGTGTGCACGCAATTTTGGTTCCTGGTGGGTTTGGCAATCGCGGCATTGAAGGGAAAATAGCCGCTGTCCGTTACGCTCGTGAAAACAACATTCCGTATTTGGGTATTTGCCTGGGCATGCAGGTTGCTGTTATAGAATTCGCACGCGACGTTGCCGGGCTGCAAGGGGCTCACAGCACTGAATTTGACGAAAAAACGCCGCATCCTGTTATTGCATTGATTACGGAGTGGACCACTGAAGATGGTTCCATAGAGCGCCGCGGGAAGGACAGCGACATGGGAGGTACCATGCGCTTGGGTAGTCAGGAGTGTCATCTGGCAGAAGGCAGCAAGGTCCGTAATCTCTATGGTCATGACACGATCAAGGAGCGTCATAGACACCGCTTCGAATTCAACAATAACTATCTGGACGCCTTAACCGAAGCCGGGCTGGTTATTTCCGGGCTGTCCGCTGATCGCTCGCTCGTTGAAATAGTTGAAATATCCGAACACCCCTGGTTTGTTGCCTGCCAATTTCACCCGGAATTTACCTCAACTCCTCGCGATGGACACCCGTTGTTTGAAGGTTTTGTGAAAGCAGCTATGGACTATGCATCCCGTGAAGACAATTCACGAGACATTGCTTGATTCGATGAAGGTATTTTAAATGGATAAACGAGTGGAAGTGGCCGGGCTTACGGTTGCCAATGATTTACCCTTTACCCTTTTCGGTGGCATTAATGTTCTCGAGTCCCTGGATCTCGCATTAGAAGCAGCCGAAGCCTATGTCACGGTAACTGAAGAGCTGGGCATCCCATACGTTTTCAAGGCTTCATTTGATAAAGCTAACCGTTCGTCCATACATTCGTTTCGTGGACCAGGCCTGGATGAGGGTTTGAAAATCTTTGAGGCTGTCAAACGGGAATTTGGCGTCCCTATTATCACGGACGTCCATGAGCCTTATCAGGCAGAACCAGTGGCTGAAGTTTGTGATGTTATTCAGTTACCTGCTTTTTTGGCTCGACAGACAGATCTGGTTTCAGCTATGGCCAAAACCGGTGCCGTAATCAACATCAAAAAACCACAGTTTTTAAGCCCGTCTCAAATGGCAAACATTTATGAAAAATTTGTTGAATGCGGGAACGACAAAATCATGCTTTGTGAGCGAGGGTCATCGTTCGGATACGATAATCTGGTAGTCGATATGCTCGGTTTTGAAGTAATGAAATCCAGTTGCTATAGGGCCCCATTAATATTTGACGTCACTCATGCTTTACAGGCGAGATCCTCTGGCAGCGAAGCCTCTGGTGGCCGCAGACAGCAAGTGGCGGATTTGGGACGTGCCGGTATGGCGGTTGGTATCGGAGGGCTATTTTTGGAAGCACATCCCGACCCGGACAAAGCCAAATGTGATGGTCCAAGCGCCTTGCCCCTTAGCTTGCTTAGGGATTTTCTCGGCCAGATGAAAGCCATCGATGATCTGGTTAAGTCGTTCGACGAGCTAGAGATCAGTTAACCCGAGATATAAATTTATATTTACAGCTATTTTGGAGCCCCAAATACAATGACCCAAATAACAGATATTAGAGCCTTTGAAGTACTCGATTCACGAGGCAACCCAACAGTCAGTCCCGAAGTCACTTTGGCTTCTGGTGAAGTTGGACAGGCTTGCGCCCCCAGTGGTGCGTCCACTGGATCGCGTGAAGCGTTGGAGCTTAGAGACGGTGATAAAAGTCGTTATCTTGGAAAGGGTGTACTTAAAGCCGTGGCCAATATCAACGGGCCGATTCGTGAGCTTCTATTGAATACAGATGCATCTGACCAGCGCTCGCTGGATCAAGCGATGATCGACGCCGATGGTACCGATAACAAGGCTAAATTTGGTGCAAACGCTATTTTGGCTGTTTCTCTTGCGGCGGCGAAAGCATCCGCTGCTGAGAAAAAAATGCCTCTTTACGAATATATTGCCCAAGTAAATGGCAGCGAAAATTACAGCATGCCTGTTCCCATGATGAATATTCTTAATGGCGGGGAACATGCGGACAATAATGTCGACATTCAGGAATTCATGATTCAGCCCATTTCGGCGCCCAATTTCGCGGAAGCACTCAGGGTTGGAGCCGAAATCTTCCACGCATTGAAAAAAGTCTTAACTGCGCGCGGATTAAATACCGCCGTCGGCGACGAGGGCGGCTTTGCGCCTAATCTGCCTTCCAACGAAGCCGCTTTGGAAGTGATTGCTGAGGCAGTAGAACTGGCAGGCTATAAGCTAGGTGAAGATATTGGACTTGCCTTGGATTGCGCCAGTTCCGAGTTTTATAAAGACGGCGTATACGACCTCGCCGGCGAGGGGAAAAAATACACAGCGGAAGAGTTTACAGATTTTCTTGCAGATCTATGCGACAAGTATTCAATCCTGTCTATCGAAGATGGTATGGATGAATCTGACTGGGAAGGCTGGGAGATCTTGACCAGAAAAATTGGTGACCGAGTGCAGTTGGTTGGGGACGATCTTTTCGTAACGAATACAAAAATCCTGAAAGAGGGTATAGACAAATCTATCGCCAACTCCATTTTGATCAAATTCAACCAGATTGGTTCTCTTTCTGAAACCCTGGACGCGATTAAAATGGCCCAGGATGCTGGTTATACGGCTGTTATTTCTCACCGCTCAGGTGAGACAGAAGATACCACTATAGCTGACTTAGCTGTAGCAACAGCGGCGGGGCAGATCAAAACTGGCTCCCTGTGTCGTTCAGAGCGCGTCGCTAAATATAATAGGTTGCTACGTATTGAGGCGGAGACCGACGGAACTGCACCTTACCGAGGTTCCGACGAACTCAAAAGATAGGTTTTCACTGTTCAAAAAAAAGCCTGCTTAATGCAGGCTTTTTTTATGTTGTGGGGATAATAATTATCGCTTATTTAAATCGACAAAATCCCTGACATCGCTACCAGTGTATAGCTGACGGGGTCGGCCAATTCGGCTGTGGTCGCCCAGCATTTCATGCCAATGCGCCAGCCAGCCAGCCGTTCTGCCCAGGGCAAAGATTACCGTAAACATATTAAGCGGAATGCCTATAGCACGAAGAATAATGCCGGAATAAAAATCCACATTTGGATAAAGCTTCTTCTCAATGAAGTAATCATCCTGAAGGGCAATCTCTTCAAGCTTTTTGGCAATATCAAGCATGGGATCACTTACACCCAAGGCATTCAAAACTTCGTCACAGGTTTCTTTCATAACCTTGGCGCGCGGATCGAAGTTCTTGTACACACGATGACCAAAGCCCATCAAGCGGAATGAATCCTTCGGATCTTTGGCTCGTCTTACTGCTGAATAGACATTGGAAACATCGCCGATTTCTTCAAGCATGTGAATCACCGCCTCATTCGCGCCACCGTGGGATGGCCCCCAAAGCGCTCCCACACCTGCAGCAATACAAGCGAAAGGATTCGCGCCGGTAGAGCCTGCAAGTCGAACTGTAGAGGTAGAGGCATTTTGTTCATGATCCGCATGCAGGATAAAGATTTTATCCATAGCTCGAGCGATAACTGGATTTACTTCGTACTCTTCACATGGATTGCCCCACATCATGTACAAAAAATTGGAGGCGTAATCCAAATCATTTCGTGGATACATCACTGGCTGACCAATGCTGTGCTTGTAAGCCATGGCTGCCAGTGTAGGCATCTTGGATATAAGTCGCATCGTTGTGATTTGACGATGCTCGGGGTCATGAATGTCCAGGGAATCGTGATAGAAAGAAGATAGGGCACCTACGACGCCACAAAGCATAGCCATGGGGTGAGCGTCGTAGCGGAAGCCGTTATAGAACTCTTTTACCCACTCGTTGACCATCGTATGTCGATATACGGTTGCGTCAAAATCGGCCTTTTGTTTGGCGTTGGGGAGTTCCCCATTGAGAAGCAGGTACGAAACCTCAAGGTAGTCCGACTTCTCCGCGAGCTGCTCTATTGGGTAACCACGATGCAGGAGAACACCTCTTCCGCCATCAATATAAGTGATTTTGGATTCACAGGAAGCTGTAGAAGTGAAACCTGGGTCGAGGGTGAAATAGCCTTTTGAAGTGAGAGGAGTGACGTCTATTACGTCAGGGCCAATCGTACCGGAGCGTACGTTGAGTTCAATTACTTCATCTGAGCCGTCGATCGAAAGCCGTGCCTTACGGTCGGACATATATACATCCTCAGTTTTAGATTGTTTGTTTGATAGATGAGGCTAGAAACCTCTTGGTACGATCTATCTCGTGCGTCAGGTCCAAGGTAAATATGA
>JAURLY010000193.1 GCA_030830945.1 Gammaproteobacteria bacterium
CGTACACTGCCTCCACAACCGGCACAATCCGTGTTGTTGCATTGCAGTCTGTAGACGTAGCAGTACGTCACGCAGTCAGCTTTGCTTTCGGCAATGACGGTGTGTAACAACTAAGCACTAAAAAACAGGCGGGGGTAAAACCCCGCCTTTTTTAGATGGAGCCAGTATGAAATATGAAGTATTGAAAGGTTGCGTCATAAATTCAGAAGGTAGACAAAAGGGCGAAATTCTTGAAATATCTGATGATGATGCAAAGATGCTTATGGGACTCGGCAGGATTGCGCCGGTCAATGAGCAGGTTATTGCGGAAAATAGGTCTATCGGCCTGGATGAAGAAAGCAAGCCCAGACGGAGAGGCCGCAAGAGTAAGGCTGACTTGTAATGGCTGTTGAAACCGCTTCTGACAGAGCCGCACTTCTTGCGGATTTTGGTGAATCTGTCAAATACAACCCGGCAAGCGGATCGGTTAAAACCATCACTGCCATTTTTGACAATATCTACGAGGAAGTAGAGGCTGGAGGAACTGTCGGTGTCTCCATGCAACAGCCACGGTTGTTTGTACGGACTGCTGACATCACTGGCGCAGTCGAAGGCGATGCCATGACCATCCGTAATGTAGCGTATACAATTCGCGTCATTATGTCCGATGGGCTAGGCATGACTGAACTTGTCTTGGAGAAAGACTAGTGGCGCACATCAGGAAGCAGATACGCGATAACATTATCACCGCGCTGACCGGCTTAACCACTACCGGCAGTAACGTCTTCAATCATCGTGTGTATACACTTGGCAGTAACAAGTTGCCAGCACTTTGCGTGTATACCAATTCCGAAGATAGTCAGTATCAGACTATTAATCCACCCAGATCGGTCTTAAATACGCTTACTATCAACATCGAAGGTTACGTCCAGGCAACATCTGGATACGATAACACGATAGATGCGATATGCCTGGAAGTAAGCGAAGCCCTGTACACTGATTTGACCAGGGGAAACCTTGCCAAAGATACCCGTATTGTGAGCATGAGCAGTGAGCTGAGTGATGATGGCGAACAGCCTTTGTGCGTTGTGGTAATTACGGTGTCTGTTACATATATGTATAATGAGAACGATCTAGAGACTCCGATATAGGTGTAGAAATGGCTAAAAGAATCACTATTCATAAAGGGGTGGATAGGCAAGAGATTTGGGAAGATGACTTCCCGAATATGGAGCGGAAGGGCTGGTCAAAAGAGCCGCCTAAACCGAAATCAAAAAAGGTTGTTAATAAAGAAATTAACAATCAAATAGAAGTTGTTAAGTTAGAAATTAACGAGGTAGAAGAAAATGGCAACATTTAGCGGCTCTGGTGGCACTGTTCTGGTAGGTTCCAATGCCATTGGCGAAATAAAAACCTATACAATCGATGAGACTATGGACACTCTGGAAGATACTTCCATGGGTGATACATCTCGCACATACAAAGCATCCCTGAAAACTTTCAGCGGATCCTGCGATGTCATGTTTGATGATACTGACACCGCCCAGCAGGCAATGACTGTTGGTAGCGAAGTCACCATGTCCTTCCAGATGGAAGGTAACACAACTGGCGATCACAAATTGTCTGGTACTGTTCTGATTACAGGCCGTTCAATTTCTGCCAGCTTTGATGGCCTGGTAGAAGCATCACTCAGCTTCCAGGGTACTGGCGCATTAACTGAAGGCACTGTTGCATAATGAAATTGATTGATACTGCGGTATCACATTTCACTAGCAAGCCAGTTCGCTCTATCGAAGTTCCAGAGTGGGAGGTTACGCTTTATGCGAAGAATCTCACTCTGGAAGATAGGGCAAAGTGGTTCAGGCGGTCTGATGGGGATACCACTGATTTTTTGATATACGCGCTCATTTTCGGGTTGACTGACGCTAATGGTGAACAGGTTTTCACTATAGAGGACAAGCATACGCTAAAGCGCAGTGCCGATCCCGGCATTGTGAATAGGCTGGCTGACTTTGTTCTTGATCCTGGCGTTAAGGAAGAGGAACGCGAAAAAAACTGATAGATGATCAAGGGAATCCAACAACCATATACTGGATGTTTGAATTAGCGCATTCTCTTGGTCAGCCACTATCAGCAGTAATGTCCATGACGGAGGAAGAGTTCCGTCATTGGTTTACTTATTTCCGTCTTAAAGATAGCAGAGCAAAAAATGGCAAGCGTAAGAGAACAAATAATTCTTGAATTAAAGGCGCAAGGCTCTAAGCAGACTGCACAAGAGATCGCGGCTACCGCAGACCGTGTTCAAGAAATGACGGCAGAAGTAAGAAGGCTTAACGGCGAATTAAATAAGCTGGTGCCTACTCAAGGCCGTCATAATAAACAAACCAGGAACTCAAACGGAAATTACAAAGAAGCCGCTGGCGGGATGCGCATGATGCGCGGCGGGGCCGCCCAGCTTGGATACCAAATACAGGACGTTGCAGTACAGCTTCAGATGGGCCAAAACGCAATGATGATATTTGCGCAACAAGGCTCACAAATTGCCTCATTGTTTGGTGCTGGCGGTGCAGGGCTGGGCGCAATTATTGCTGTTGGCGCAGGATTAGCAACATTTTTTAGAAGAGCCGACAAAGCTGGGAAAGCGACAAAAGAACTCAAAGAAAGGCTTAATGAACTTGGCAAAGAATATAAAAATCTAACATCTGCGCAGAAAGAATTTCTTTTAACAAATGAAAGAGTTGCCATTGCGTCAGAAGAAGCTACCCAGAAAGCACTCCGCGCTGAAATGGAGCAGTTGAAGGGAATTGTTGATACTTATAACACTTTAACATCATCCACTGACCCTGTTGTTAGGGCGCAAGCGGCTTCATCAGTTGCTTTCTTGGAAAGTGCTTACAATATAAGAGAGGCTCAGACTAGACTTATTGAACTTCAGGCCGCATTAGACACCAGCCAAGACGCAATACAGTCACATAAAAGCGAAATAGATGCATTGAATGGTGTTTATGTAGCAACAGAAGAGGGGATAAGGAAATACTATGACACACTTTTATCTCTTAATGATGCACAAAGACAAGGAACCGCAGAAAGAGTCGAGAGAGAAAAAGAAGCATTTGGGATATTCTTGGACAATCTGTCTGCCGAAGTAGCGGCGATAGATGCTAGAAATGCCGCAGAGAAAAAGGCCGCAGAAGAAAAGATAGCAACAGAACAGATGCTCTATGACACATTTAAGGGATTTGAAGAGAAAAGAGCAGAAGACGAAAAGGCCGCGCTTGATAGATTCTTTGACAACTTTGCCGAAGAAACAAGGATGATGGAAGAGCGGAACGACAGGATACAGCAATTAAATGATGCGGCTTTGCAGTCATATGGCGATATGTTCGGCGGGATAGGCGCAATGATGAAAGATGGCACCCGTGCGCAACAGGCCGCATTCGCCGTTCAGAAGGGTATCGCTGTCGCACAAACTGTAATGAACCTACATAGAGCGATATCTGATGCTAATGCGCAGGCATTGCCGTGGCCAGCGAAACTAGCGGCTATTGCTCAAGCTGTTGCCACTGGTACTGCCGCGATTGCTGGCGTTAAATCTGCCTCATTTGAAGGCGGCGGCTATACTGGTATGGGTGCCAGGGCTGGCGGCATCGATGGCAAGGGCGGTTTCCCTGCGATACTACATCCGAATGAAACTATCATTGACCATACAAAAGGTCAGTCTGGCAGGCCGGTTACAGTAAATTTCAATATCAGTGCGAATGACACCGAAGGATTTGATAAATTGCTGGCATCAAGAAGGGGGCAGATAGTAGGTATGATAAATCAAGCTGTTAACAATCGCGGGAGGCCGTCACTCGCATGAGCGGAACATATCCCACAACCCCGGTATTCAGTGCGCTGAATTTCACCAGCCAATATTTCAATCTATCGTCAGAGACTATCTCTGGGCGAATCCAGGTTCGTAATATTGGTGGCCAGCGATTTAGCTTTACGGCCAGTTATCCTCCGATGACCAGGACAGAATTCCAGCCTGTTATTGCTTTCATTATGAAACAACGCGGCAAGGCAGAGACTTTCACTATCGTCTTGCCAGAGATCAGCGATGCATCAGGTGACGTATCTGGAACAATGCTGGCCAACGGGGCTGGTACTATTGGTGACACTTTAATCGGTGTAGACGGCTTTACAGGGACGCTGAAGGCCGGTGACCTATTTAAGTTTGCCGGGCATGACAAGATTTACATGGCCACATCAGATAGAAGCGGCCCTGGCGCACTGTCTTTTG
This sequence comes from Gammaproteobacteria bacterium, assembly GCA_030830945.1. Taxonomy (GTDB): domain Bacteria; phylum Pseudomonadota; class Gammaproteobacteria; order Pseudomonadales; family GM7GCV1; genus GM7GCV1. The sequence continues at coordinate 4,265 of JAURLY010000193.1, forward strand.
AGCCTGCCCTGATATCATCAGTGTCTGACAACGAAGTAATGTCATATGATGCCGTACCGTTTAAGGTAAGGCTGACAAATGATGTGCAGGAATTCGCTGTAGCAACTGACCTGCATTACTCATATGAAATCGATTTTGTTGAGGCGATATGACCAGGTCAATAGATGCGGCAACCCAGACCGCTCTTGCTGGCGATAATTTCAATATCGCTACACTTATCCAGCTTGATTTCCCAACTGTGATCAGGCTGACGGATTGGCAGAGAAACGTAACTGCCATGACAAACACTTTTGTCTCCAGCCCAGACCTGCAAACCACAAGCGATATCACGGAGAGCGGCGAGTTAAGGATAAACCAGACAAGCATAGAACTTGGCGGCGAAAGCCAGACATATGTATCCCTGTTCTTTAATAACGATTACATCGATGTCAGGGGCAGAATCTGGAAGGCAGTATTAGATTCGTCAGATGTTGTTATAGGGTCACCTGTACTGATATTTGATGGCCGTATAACCACATACGGCATAACAGACGATGAGACATCTTCTAAAGTGGTTATATCCCTGGCCTCACATTGGAAAGACTTTGAATTGGTCAAAAATAGAATGACGAACAGCAACACCCAGAAACTGTATTTTTCTAGTGATCTTGGGCTAGAGTTTGCGCATGAAACCCGCAAAGACATCAAGTGGGGTAAATCGTAATGGGATTTTGGGCTATTGTTGCGGCTGTTCTCTCTATAGTAACTACTGGCGTTTCATACGTTCAGGCAAAGAAGGCACAAAAGGCCGCAAAGAAAAACCAGGCGAAGAACCAGGAACTGCTGATCAACAAGCAGTCAAATGTCGAGCCGATCCCCGTTATATATGGCGAAAGACGGGTTGGCGGTATTCGAGTATTTGTACATACGGGCGCAAAATATCTTGTTAATCAGGCGGGGTACGAAAGATGGGACGAAGTCGGCCAAACATGGACTGTAGATACCAGTGATTCCAGCCCACCCAATGAATACTTGTATGTTGCCCTGGTTCTATGCGAGGGCGAGGTTGAATCAATCACCAATATTGAAATTGATGATCTGCCAATTACCGACAGCAAATATACGGGGCTGATCACATCACAAGTATTTACCGGAACAGACGCGCAGGCTTCATCCACATTACTTCAGCAGGCAACTCAAGATTGGACAACTAATCACAAATTGTCTGGGATCGCATATATCGCACTGCGGTTTAAATACGCACCAGAAATATGGAGCGGCGTACCGGAGATTACTGCGCTGGTGAAGGGCAGGAAAATATATGACCCAAGAACGACTACGACTGCATGGTCAGACAACCCGGCTTTATGCATACGGGATTATCTGACCAATACCAGATATGGCAAGGGAATACCGACATCAGCCATCGATGATACGGCGTTCAGCAGTGCCGCTACGGACTGCGAAGAGTCCGTTGTTATACACGAAAATACCACAGACACAATGTCCATCTTTGAGTGTAATGTTGTTCTTGATACCGGGAAATCTTTGTTCGACAACCTAAACATCTTGGCAATGGGCTGTCGCGGTTATATCCCGTATGTCCAGGGGAAATACCAACTAATCATTGATAAGACTAGGGCCAGCCAGTTCACCTTTACGAAGGATCACATTATTGGCGGCATAGCCATTCGCGGCGAGGCCAAAGAAGACAAGTTTAACCAGGTGATCGTTAAATTCGCCAACCCCGATAGGAACTGGCAGGATGATATTGCGATATGGCCCCCTGCAGGATCACTAGAAGAAACAGGCTATCTTGCTGAAGACGGCGGCATACTGCTGAAAGATGAGATAGAACTGGATACGATAACTAATTACTATCAGGCTCGCGATTTGGCGCGAGTATTCCTATTACGTTCAAGGAACCAACTAAAGACCCAGATCACAACTACAAGTGAAGGGCTGGCATATTCAGTCGGTGATGTGATCTCAATCACTCATACCACTCCAGGCTGGTTAGCAAAGCCGTTCATCATTGAGGAAATGACTATCAATGAAGACCTGACTGTCGATTTCCAGTGTGTGGAATATGACGGGACGATCTATATATATGATGAAAACGCAGAACAATCCGCTTATCCAGACACATATTTGCCTGATCCTTCAACGGTCAGAAAGCCATTAAGCCTTTCAGTAACAGAAGATAGCGATGTAAATGCTGACGGCACCGTGAGGTATAAGGCCAATATTGATTGGGACGCGCCAGATGACCTGTTCATCACCGAATATCATGTTCAGGCCAAATTAAGCACCGCCAGCCAGTATGTCCAGAGAACAACTAGCGAAACATACTATATTGTCAATAACCTCAAACCTGGCACATACAATGTGAGGATAAGGTCTGTAAATTCCAACATTGGCGCATACTCTGATTGGGTGTCTACGACTGTCGTTATAGGCGGCAAGGTTACCGCCAATGCGGCCCCGTCAAACGTAACCGCATCAGGAAAGCTGAAGCAAATATTAGTAGATTGGGATGATCCGACAAGTAGCGATCACAAGGAAAGCCAAGTATTTAGGAATACGGCGAACAATTCTGGTGCTTCCACAAAGATAGCAACAACATCTGCAAGCTACTACATCGATACAACCGTTATACCAGGAACGGCATATTATTACTGGGTTAAGAGTGTTGACCGCTCTGGCAATGTATCAGTATTCAGTGCTGTAGCCAGCGCAAGTGCTAACAATGAGGCCGCGGGGTCACCGGCATCACAGACAGGATATGTGTATTACCAGACTTCAACGGCAAGTAATCCTGGCACTCCATCAGCAACGTCATATGCGTTTTCTAATGGTGCCTTCACCGGCCTAACTGCAGGATGGGGAGCAAACCCGCCAACAGTGGGCGGCTCATCACAGATATGGTATTCCAGGTTTACGGTAACAGAATCAAGTGCAGGTTCAGGCTCTGGTACACCAGCATTTGAGGCAACTCAGCAGGGTTATGGTTTTGTTGGATTGGTCACGTTTTCAAGCGGTCAGCTTACAGATGGGACAACCTATTTTGATCCTTCCACCAAAATCGACAATGGCGGTGCCGTTCAAGATGTAAACTGGGGTACAACAACAATTGATGGCGGGATGATCACAACCAATACTCTTACCGTTGATAGGATCAAATCAGGCACATATGCTACCAGTTCTGGATTAACATTTGGTATTGGTGCCGGTGCGCAGGTAAATGGTTTTTATGGGGCAGGGGTTTTCTCAAGTGCCAACAGTTCATATGCGGGATTGGTGGTTGGTACAACACAAACCGTAGGCGCGGCTTTAGCGGCGGCGAACTCAATCAATACTTCCGGTCATGTTGCTATCATTGGATACGGAGATACCACCACCAGTTACACAAGCCCGGCAACCAATGGGATTTTGGGGGATCCGTCATATGGTGCGAGGGGATTCCATAATTCTAGCGGCAATTATGCTCAATTAGGCACGGCATCATATAGTGTTTACGCAAACGCTAATATTTATTGCGCTGGATCATATCTCCCGTTCACGGGTGTGCACGATGGACTTCTTGATGCTGATGAATCTATAGAAATTGGAGATATCTTGGTAGATGTCTCTATTGAGGCAAAATCAGATATTAGTAACGTGATTTCGCTTGTCTCAAAATCTAGCAGTACGAGCCAGGCAACAGCTATTGGAGTATTTAGCGGATATGCCCCAAGTGGTCATATACCGATTACATTGCAGGTTGTTACTCCAGCTAATCCTGATGATAAAGTGCCGACACCAATCATTGCTGTAAAAGAAGAATATTTGACCTTATTGCAAGATAATGACCCGGTATATGCAAATGCTGTCGGCGAGGGCCAGATTAACGTATGCGGGGAGAATGGGGATATCCAGCCAGGTGACCTGATTGTTACTTCATCAATACCTGGTAAAGGCATGAAACAGAATGATGATATAATCCGCTCATGTACTGTGGCAAAAGCCAGAGAGGCCGCGACATTTAGCGGAAACGAAATAGCGCAAATCGCGTGTATCTATCTTTGCGGGTGATGAAATGACAACGATATATTTGGTGCAGGGGGATGTTGGTAGTCAGATAAAGGCTACTTTGACCAGGGATGATACCGGGAATCCAATTAATTTAACTGGTGCTACCGTAAAGATGAAATTCAAGAAGAAGAATACTACTACGGTATTGTCTACATTGACTTCTCTTGTTGTGTCTTCAGCCGATCTGGTGGCGGGATCCGCCGTGTTTGAATTTGGCTCCTCCGATTTAGACATCAACCCCGGTTCTTATGTGGGCGAAATATCTATTGAATTTTCTAGTGGTGATATTGAAACAGTATACGAAGAGATAGATATCCAGGTTCGCGAGGACTACTAATGGCCAGGATGAATCGGGGCGAAATCAAATCTACACGCCCAATATTATCCAGATTGCTTCAGAATAGAGTTGTTTCGGCTGTTATTGTCGGGATATTCCTTTTATCTCGGCGATTTACGAATATAGCGTCAACATCTGATAGCCTGTCTGTATTTCTCAGCAAGATATTTGGCGATTCAAGCATTGCCAGGGATTCCGTATCGAAAGAGCCGAATATTAGCAAAGCCGATACAGGGCTGGCATCAAGCGAGACATATATATCAACATCAAAAGTTTTGACCGATACCGTCTATGTCACTGACGATGTTGGGGGCCAGGCTACTATTGATGATGACCAGAATATGTCATTTTTCAAAAATATTTCTAATCTATCTTTGGCCGCAGATACTTTTGACAGGACATTTATAGCAAGCAGGTCATTCTCAGAAACATCGACAATTTCTGATTCTAGCAGTATTTCAACTGACAAGCCGGTTAGCGAAGCACTAACCTCCACAGATTTATTCAGTTATTTAGCTGATAAGTATAGCTATGATACACTATCAGCGGCTGATTCCGGGGAAGGTCTAAAGCAGGATTATGTGGATAATGGGTTTTATTTTGCTGAAGATTACGTTGGGTCTAAATTTAATTTCACATAAGGAACGATCATGTTCAATTCAAATATCAATGTAAAAGGTAACCTTAAAGTTATCCTGACAGACTCTAACGGAGTCATCAAGGATGAGAGGGAAATCAACAACTTGGTTGTTTCTACCGGGTTGGATTTCATTGCGTCACGCATGAAAGATACTACCGCTGATGCTATGTCATATATGGCAATCGGAACTGGTACTACTGCGGCGGCGGCAGGCGATACTACTCTGGGAACAGAACTGGATCGCAATGCGCTTACCAGCACCACTGTGGCAAGTAATGTAACCACATACGTTGCATCTTGGGCCGCAGGCGATGGCACTGGCGCAATTACAGAAGCCGGTATTTTTAATGCTGTATCTGGTGGAACTATGCTTGCCAGGACTGTTTTTGATGTTGTCAATAAAGGCGCAAATGACAGCCTGACCATTACTTGGAGCATAACTATTTCTGCGAGCTAATGCGCCCTAGATCATTTTGGTAAGGAAATGCGATGTCCACGATAACTACACGGGCCGGTAAGGGTTCACCGCTTACAAATACAGAACTGGATGATAATTTCAGTAATTTGAATGCAGACAAAATAGAAGATTTGTCTACGTTCACTACTGACAATCTCACAGAAGGAACTACGAACCAATATTATCTGGATTCCAGGTCAAGATCGTCTATAAGTTTAACGACAGATAATGCCGCGTCATTGTCTTACAACGATACTACTGGCGTTTTTACTTATAACGATCCGACAGGCGGTGGCCCAGTTGCGGCATCTACCAGAGTCGTTGTGGATGTTCGAAACGAATCTGGCGCAACTATTTCTGCCGGGGCCGCTGTATATGTCAGCGGATCATCAGGCAATAATGTTTTAGTTGATCTGGCAGATTCAAATGATCCTGGTAAGAATCCTGCAATAGGAATTGTTTTATCAAGTATTTCTCATAATTCAACTGGTGAGATTGTTACATTTGGCCGCATCGATTATGACACAACAAATTTCTCCATAAATGAAGTTTTGTATCTGTCAGAAACTGCTGGTGAGTTAACCAACATAAAACCGACATCGGCAAACTCTATAGTTCAAAACGTAGGAAGGGTGGTAAAAGCTGGCTCATTAAACGGCCTTATTACCGTTGTTGGTGCAGGCAGGGCAAACGATGTTCCTAACTTGGCCGATGGTAATGTTTTTATCGGCGGCGTATCTGGCAACGAACAGCGCGATCTGGTTACAGCAGATATATCTGATCTGACAGCAACTGCAACTGAGCTTAACTACGCAGATGGCGTAACCTCTAACATCCAGACACAACTAGATTCTAAGCTGGCATCAAGTTCATATACTGCATCCGATATATTGACTAAGATTAAAACTGTCGATGGCGCAGTTTCTGGCTTGGATGCTGACTTACTGGATGGCCAAGAAGGTTCCTACTACACGGGCTACACCGATACAGCAATTGCTAACTTGGTTGATCTTGCGCCTGGTACCCTTGATACGCTTAATGAGTTAGCCGCCGCGCTTGGGGATGATGCCAATTTCTCAACAACAGTAACTAATAGCATTGCCACCAAGCTACCGCTGGCCGGTGGAACCATGACTGGCAATATTGTTATGTTGGGAGCGGAGACAGTAGATGGACGAGACTTGTCTGTTGATGGGGCCAAGTTGGACGGCATCGAAAGCGGTGCTACTGCCGATCAAACAGCAAGTGAAATTCTAACAGCCATTAAAACTGTCGATGGTTCTTTGTCTGGACTAGACGCTGACCTGCTTGATGGCAACCATGCCACAGCATTTGCTACAGCCGCACAAGGCGCATTGGCTGATTCGGCACTGCAACCTGGTGCCATAGGTGTTACCGTCCAGGCCTACGATCCGACTATTGTTGTTGATGCAGATATAGGTGTTACCGTCCAGGGCTATAGCGCAATCCTTGCTGGAACTACCGCATCATTTACAACCGCTGACCAAACAAAACTTAATGGAATAGAATCAGGTGCTACTGCTGATCAGACAGCTAGTGAGATATTAACTGCGATCAAAACCGTTGATGGTGCTGGCTCTGGTTTAGATGCCGACTTACTGGACGGCCAATCTTCAGCCTATTATCAGCCTGCATCAAGTGCTTTAACCACATCCACAGCTTTTGGTGGCGATGTCAGCGGGACATACAACGCCATAGTGGTTGCAGATGACTCGCATAATCACAGTAGTGCATCTGGTGCATTTACTGTAGGCGGAGACTTGATACCGGCTACAGACAATACTGGCAATGTTGGTACTGCGGCAAATACTTGGTCAAACGGTCAGTTCACAAATATGACCATAGATAATACTCTGAATGTTAGGGTTTATATTGACTTGGCTGACTCTGACGGAATTCGATTTGGTAGTTCAGACGATTCGCGCTTTTGGTATAACGGCACAACTAATAAATTCATAGTCGAGATGGAAGCCACTTGTGTTGGCTATCAATGGACAGACAACCAAGTTGAGAGAATGTACCTTGATAAGGCATCTGGTAATCTTACTGTTACCGGCGGCATATATATGCCAATTATCTACGACTCAAATAACACGGGTTATTATGTAGACCCTGCATCAACTTCAAATTTTAATGTGACAGCCACCAATGACGAATATACCAATGGATGGTTCCGCAACAATGTCAGTGGAAATGGTTTATATAACCAAGCAGTCGGTGCCTACTGGTATGCAGATGGTGCAACTTACTGGAACTTGGTAACAGGTGCTGGCGGCGGTATCCGTTTCCGGGATACCCATAATGGCACTATTAGAGGTTTTGTCTACGCTGAGAATAACAATAACATTGGGTTCTTGAATAATGCGGGTGCTTGGAAGGCTCGTGTGGTTGGCGGGGATTACTTCTTAGTTGAAGGCTCGTCTAGTCGCGCACCGATCTTCTACGACTCAAATAACACTTCTTATTATTCAGACCCAGCAAGCACTAGTAGAACGAACGTAATACTTACCAATAATTATCACATAATTGCTGGTGCCAGTTACCGACTTAAATTTTGGGGCGGCGATGAAGGCTATGCTATTGGTATGTCAGCGCAGGGCGATGCTACCTACGGGGGGCGTGTAGGAGGAGAAACTACTTCTGACTATAATATGTATTTCACCATGGCTGGAGGTACCAATCGTGGGTTTGTATTTAGAAGTGCTAATAGTTCCGCTAATACTATAGCGGGTATTGATGCTTCTGGTAATGGGCGGTTTGAAGGTGATGTTGTCGCATACTCAGCTTCTGACAAACGCCTAAAAGAAAATATTACTCCTATTAGTAATGCACTTGATAAAGTTAGCAAGATGGGAGGCTATGAATTCGATTGGAACGATAAACAAACTGTATGGGAAGACGGCAAACATGATGTAGGTGTTATAGCCCAAGAAGTTCTAGAGTGTGTACCGGAAGCTATCAAAGAGCGCAAAGACGGTTATCTTGGTGTTCGCTATGAAAAATTAATTCCTGTACTTATTCAGGCAATTAAAGAACAGCAAACTCAAATAGAAGAACTTCAAAATCTTCTGAAAGAGAAATAATATGGCTTTGCAAACTAGTGGCCCTATAGCCCTGTCACAAATTCAGACCGAATTTGGAGGAAGTAATCCTATTGCTTTGTCTGAGTATTACGGTGCGGCTTCCGGGGTTCCTGGTAGTGGTACTATTAGGGCATCTGATTTTTATGGCACTAGTTCGGTTATAACGGCTGATGTGTTAGTAGTCGCAGGTGGCGGTTGTGGCGGTAACGACTACGGAGGCGGCGGTGGTGCGGGTGGCGTAAGGCAATTAGCGGCGTTGGTGTTGTCACCCGGTACAACCTATACGATAACCGTTGGTGCTGGCGGCACCACCTCATGGCCGAATGGCTTAAATGGTTCAAATTCATCCTTTCATGGAAATAATGCTACTGGTGGCGGTGGTGGAACGACATGGGGAGGAGATTTCGAAACTTTCGCGTCAAGCGGTGGTTCTGGAGGCGGTGCCGGTAGTGTTTATAACTTCTGGTCATACCCCGGTGCTGGCAATGCTGGCGGGTATAGTCCAGTAGAAGGCTATAGCGGCGGCGGGACATCGGCGGCTATCTATGCTGGCGGCGGTGGTGGCGCGGGTGCTGCTGGTAATGCAGGTACTGGTGGAGCCGGTACTGGCACCGGTGGTGCCGGGATATCATGGGAGGGTCAGGGAACCTTTGGTGGCGGTGGCGGCGGTGGCGATTATTGGTCTGGTAGCAGTGGTGGTGCTGGTGGCGGTGGAGCAGGGGCTGGTTATAACTATGGTGGGCCAAATTCTCCTGGTGTGGCTAACACTGGCGGTGGCGGCGGCGGTGCTGATCGCACCTTAAGTCCTTCAGGGGCAAGCGGCGGCTCTGGTACGGTGATTATGAAAATCCCAACATCTAGCTATACGGGCATAAAAACAGGAACAACTGTCGTAACGACAAGCGGTTCTTATACTTTTGTAAAATGGAACTCATCTGGAACCTATACAGCATGAGTCATTTTGCTAAAGTTGAAAACGGAATCGTTACGCAGGTTATTGTTGCGGAACAGGATTTTATTGACACGCAAGAAGGCACTTGGGTGCAGACCTCTTACAACACCCGTGGTGGTGTCCATTACAGCCCTGAAACTGGTGGGCCAGATGGTGGTGTGGCACTGAGAAAGAACTATGCTGGCATTGGATACACATACGATGCGGAAAGGGATGCCTTCATACCGCCCCAGCCTTTCCCAAGCTGGCTCTTGAATGAAGATTCTTGTCTGTGGGAAGCCCCGGTGCCTCGCCCAAATGACGGAGAAATGTATTATTGGAAGGAAGATTCCTATCAGCAAGACAGCACAACTGGCTGGATTAAAATACCAAACCCTATAAGCGAGTAATTAAAAATGGCTATTACATACAACTGGGAAGTAACTGGCGTTAAAGTCAAAAACGAAGTTATCGATGGAGTAACCTACGAAAACGCAGTATGCCAAACGTACTGGAAAAAAATTGGGACTGATGAGAACGGGAATACCGGCAGTTTTAATGGTGCAACCCCGTTCACTTTAAATCCCAATGATGACTCTGGGCCTTTTATTGCCTATCAGGATTTAACAGAAGCAGACATTTTGGGCTGGATAAAAAGCGTTGTTGTTGGTCATTATGAAGATCATGTCAATGCTTGTATTCAGAAACAGATTGATGAAGCTGTCAATCCTATCACTGAGCCGTCACTGCCATGGGTAACTGAATAAGATGCTGTTTATGAACCTCCTGGTGAGCCTGCTGTAGAACCTGCGGCAGAAGCATAGTTATCATTTTTTTTGTTAGGGTGCGGGATATTGTCAGTGGCAGTTAAAAAATATCCATCCGATCCGACATTCTTGGACGTTGCCGGGGCTACTGACCGGCAACGTGAATTCTATAAGTACACAATAGAACTTGGCTCCGCTAATGCGGCGGCTAAAAAACTCTGCGTTCCCCATCAAAACATTTATACAGAACTTGATAAATTAGTCATACGAGCCGCCAAGAAGGGATGGACAGAAAATTCCGATATGACCAGATACGTTGACCCTGGTCAGCAGATCATTGGCAAAAGCACACTGACCAAAGACGAAGACGGTAACCTTGTCTGGATCAAAACCAAAGCAGAATTAGAAGAGCAAAAAGCGGCCATTAGAGCATTTGCCGAATCCATGATTGCGGAAAAATCGCCGCATAAACCAAAAGCAAGCCCGAAAGGCCAGTTCCGAAAAGACATCATGCCAACTATCGTCATTGGGGATGCACATATTGGCATGAAGGCAGATGGCGATCTAATTATAAATGGCCGCGATTTCGATTCGCACATTGCGTCCAGGGAGATCATTGAGGCTATCGACTATCTTGTAGAAAATTCCCCAGCCGCCGACACCGCGTTACTAGTGGAGGTTGGTGACTTCACCCATAGTGACTCAAGTAAATCGGAGACATATAAAGGCACCCGTGTCGATATGGACGGCAGGTACGAGAAGGTCATGCGCATTGCGGCAGAGACTATGCGGTACGCCATTGAGAAGATGCTGACCAAATTCAAGAATGTGAATGTGGTTATCGCCAGGGGAAATCACGATGAAGACACTGCTGTTGCCATCAGGCTTATCATGGAATGGTACTACGAGAAAGATAAGCGCGTGAATATCCTGCCGCAAAAAGGGTTTTGCCACTATGTCCAATACGGCAGAAACCTCATTGGCGTTCACCATGGCGATAAGATTAAAACAGACAAGCTTGCATCGATAATGCCGCGAGATATGCCGCAGGCATGGGCAGAAACCACGCATAGATATTGGCTGGTTGGCCATTTTCACCATCAATCCGTTAAGGAGTGCGATAACGGCGTTTTTGTAACCACTCACGGCACGTTGGCACCGCCAGATGCTTGGCATTCCAGCATGGGCTATGCGTCCCGCAGTGTTATGCAGATGGACATATACAAGGAATCTGGCGGCAAGCTGATGACATATTGCTACGAAATATCTACAAAACGTGATGATCCCGATATGATCAAATGATGCTAAAATTTACTAGGTGAAACATGAAAGGCGTTGGGGAATTTATTTTGTCAGTGCTGTACTACAGCGAGGGTACCTACACCCCTGAACAAATAGAAAACCTGATAAATTTAATTGATAAATATGAGACAGGCACATCGAAGGCAGATTTAAGGGTGATAAAAGGCCCAGACCCGATGGAAGAATATGAGTATGATTGACTTTCAAGATTTATTTAATTCAGCGTTTTCTGTAGTTCTGATATTAATCGGGTGGGGAGTTCGGGCTATTTTTGAGGCGATAACCAGGTTGCAAAATGAACAAACAAAACTTGAAAGACTTGTTTCGACAACTTATGTGCGCCGGGATGATTACAAAGAAGATATGGCTGAAGTTAAAACCTTGCTTGGCGCGATTTGGAAAAAGATCGACAACAAAGAAGACAAGAAGCCATAGCCGCTCAAATCGGGTTCGTTGCCCGTGGCATCGTTGCCCGTGGGAGTGGTAGATGATTTATTACCGGTCTGGATATAAGTACCAGCTAGAGCAGGAATATCAAATCAAACTTCCTGCCGAATTTTCTTCAATTGTCACTGCGAGAAAGTTCCTCCATATGTTCAATGGCGTTTTAACTATCCGTGAGGGGTACGCTTGGGACGGGCCTTCAGGGCCAACATTTGACACAAAAACATTTATGCGCGGCTCCCTGGTACATGATGCCCTGTACCAATTGATGCGCGAAAAGGTCATGCCGATGGCGATGAAAAAAGAAGCAGATGATATTTTGCGGGACATCTGTATTGAGGACGGAATGTCAAAAATCAGAGCATGGTATGTTCATAGAGCGGTTAAAAAATTCGGCTTGTCAGCAATCACAAAAAACAAAGACATAGAGGTGGCCCCATGAATCCACAATGTAAACTACTAATGACTGTTTTCGGCTTGCTGGTGCTGTCAGGTTGCCAGAACGTCCTTCCCATTTTGGATGGCGCGACAGCCGCCTGCGGCTCTATCCATGTCGAGGGGTATGTTACGGATAGCCAGGGTGATGTGCGGATCATGAAATTTCCGCCCGAGTGGACTGTGGAGCAGGTTGCACAGCTTTGCCCATGAACCAAGACAAAATAATTGCGATGCTGAAGGCCCATGAAGGGGTGGAGACACACTGCTATATCGATAGCCGTGGGCTGGCCACCATTGGCGTGGGCCGTTGTATTGCGAAGGGCAGTCTTGGCTTGAGCGAATCAGAAATTGATTACCTATTGAATAACGACATCGACAGAGTGATCCGCGATCTTGGCTCTGAGTATCCCTGGTTCTCCGGTCTGGACGAGGTCAGGCAGGCCGCAATGATTGACCTGGCTTTCAATCTTGGGGCAACCCGTCTGAGAGGCTTTAGGAAGGCTCTGGGGGCGATGAAAAATGAGGAATACCAGGATGCCGCCTTTCACTTTAGCGACTCCTTGTGGGCCAAACAGGTGGGTTTGAGGGCCAAAGAAATCGTTGCCATGATCCACACCGGCCAGTGGCAAAAAGACTATTCATAAAACGGTTTTATTTACTCATTTTTTGATATAAAATCCCCACTGAACACACAAAAGGGGGTTTTATGCTATACAAGCAAATCTGGGACATCCTGTCCTCAATTGATCCCACTCCAGGGATCGAAAAGAAAAACGGCTTAGATTTTATCTCTTGGTCTTTTGCCTGGAGTCAGGTTAAGAAGTATTTTCCTGACATCCATCCAGAGTTCTCTGAGCGCACATTCACTGACCAAACAGTCGAAGTAACCTGCAGGATTACCATCCGTCAGGGCGAAGAGACTGCAGTCCATGAGATGTGGCTTCCGGTCATGGACTTCAGAAACCGCCCAATTCCCAGCCCCGATGCCTTTGCAATCAATACGGCGCGTCAGAGATGCATGGTGAAGTGCCTTGCCCTTTTTGGTTTGGGCATCCAGGTTTATGGGGGTTCTGTCGATATGGCCGTAGAACAGCCTGTAATCGTTTCTGGGGCGATTTCCAAGAAACAGATCACGGAAGTCAAAAAGTTGCTGAAAGCGTCTGGAGCGGACGTTGATAAGTTCCTGACGTATTTTGGTGCAAGCACCCTCGATCAACTCCCGGCTGACAGGTGGGAAAACATCATTGGGATGCTTGAGGCAAAGATTGCCAACAAGGGGGCGGCTCATGCAGATCAGGAGTGAGGTTCAGGGAACGCCAGAGTGGCTTGAGACAAGACTTGGGATGATTACCGGCTCCGGTATGTCCCGGCTTATCACAAGCACTGGCAAGCGTTCCACGAGTGCTGAAGGATACATCAACCAGTTGATTGCGGAACGGATCACCGGCCAGCAGACACCCGCACACGTTACTGCGGCGATGGA
>JAURLY010000194.1 GCA_030830945.1 Gammaproteobacteria bacterium
GACCGGAACCATATTCAGTGATGTGGGCAATTGCCTCATCCATATCTGCGACAACCTTAATTGAAAGGATTGGCAACAGATATTCAGTGCACCAATCTTCCTCGGTCGCGGGAGATACCCGGATGATCGATGCAGTTCTTTCACAGCCACGCAGCTCCACGCCTTCTTTCTCATAGAGGGCGGCAATGCGCGGGAGGAATGTGGCTGCAATCGATTCGGCCACCAACAATGTTTCCATTGCCCCGCAGATCCCATAGCGTCGACACTTGGAATTAAATGCGACAGCAATAGCTTTCTCCATATCTGCATCTTCGTCTACATATACATGGCAGATCCCATCCAGATGCTTGATCACGGGAATTTTCGCTTCTTCCGAAATTCGGGCAATCAACCCAGCGCCGCCACGAGGAACAATGACGTCAACGTAGTCTTTCATGGTAATTAGCTCAGCAACTGCTGCGCGATCTGTGGTTTCCACAACGGACACGACAGATGCAGGCAAGCCGGCTTCTTCCAGCCCGGCTGAAATACACTCCGCAATTTTACGATTGGAATTAATCGCCTCACTGCCACCACGCAGTACAGCTGCATTGCCTGCCTTCAGGCACAGGCTTGCAGCATCTATGGTGACGTTGGGCCGCGATTCGTAAATTATTCCAACAACGCCTAGTGGCACACGCATTCTGCCTACCTGAATACCGCTGGGTCGCTGACGGATATCCGTCATCTCACCCACAGGATCAGGCAGTGAAGCCACCTGCTTTAGCCCATCAATCATTCCCTGCACACGGGCTTCATTAATTTCCAGGCGATCCAGAAGCGCAGCTGTCAGACCAGTGTCTTGACCGTTTTTCATGTCAATGGCATTGGCCGCCAACAATTCGTCCTGACGCTCGCCCAAAATACGGGCAATAGCCAGCAGCGCCTGGTTCTTCTGGCCTGTAGTGGCTTCGGCAATGACACGGGAAGCGGCGCGAACAGATCGGCCAAGATCCTGCATGTATTCCTTAACGTCCATTACGATGTATCTCTTTGGAAATTGACGGGTTGCAGCACAAATACTGTAACCTCAAAAAAAGGCCGGGCATTTTACCGAAATTCAACAACAATTGCTGTTTATCTGGCGCAATGTTTTATACCGGGTTGGAAAGCGTCTGGATATGGTCAATCAGGAATTCCAGTCGGTCCATGGCATCGTTCATACTCAAGCAATGAATTCTCTCCTCAATGCTCATAGGTAATATCTGCGCCAGCCCGTTACCCAATCCAACGCAGTTAACTTTTTCAACCTCAGGTAAACGACGATTTACCTCTGGATGGTTTCTAAGCTCCGTGTAAAGTTCTTCAAGACCAGAGCAGGAATCAGGAATCGGCTCATCCTGATCAGGCTCTATGTATTTAATACCAGCGCGAATCAATCCATCGGGATCTACTTCAGTTTCCTCGATTTCAAAGCGTTTTTGACCCTCAACAGTAATCCCCAGCAGACCGTTGTTGAGCTGGTTAAAGTCCGTTATTTGAACTTCAACACCAATTGAAAAGAGCCTGCCTGCTTCACCGACTTCGGAGCCCTCTTCTATGGCACAAATTCCGAAAGGTAAATTTTCCCTCATGGAAGAACTCACCAGCTTGATATAACGCTGCTCAAAAATTTGCAGATCCAGATATAACCCAGGAAATAATGGCTGACTTAACGGAAAAAGCGGTAACCAGTCAAAGGACTCAGACATAAATACTTTTTGAAAAAGGGAACACCCGTAATAGCCTAAAAGGCTTGGGACGGTATGGCAATGAGCGCTGGTATATCAGGAGCTTCAGTGGCGACTGACTCGGAAGACGTACTAAAAACGTTATCGACGCAGCTAGTGCGAGGCAAAAACGGGGAGGGAAGCACAGCTTATAAGTAATAAGTGAGCACTCGAGCCCCGTTTTTAACAAGGCAATATCCAGGTAGCTAGTTTTTCAGAGGTTTTCTTCTGCAAAAGCTGCAAGCGCTGACCTCTCTATGCCCCCGATATGCATCAACCCTGCTTTTTCAAAGTATTTAAATTTCTCCACGATATAGGTGAGACCAGAGGTTAATGGAGTGATGTATTTATTATCAATCTGCGCCAGGTTCCCCAAAATAATAATCTTGGAATTATTACCCACCCGCGTTATGACTGACTTCAACTGAAACTGGGTTAAACCCTGGGCTTCGTCAATGATAATCAGGGCATTGTTAAACGATCGACCGCGCATAAAATTAAGGGATTTAAACTGGATATTGGCCCGCTCCTTGACGTATTCAACACTGCTGTAAGGAGATTCATCGCCACCGTGAAGTACTTCCAGGTTATCGTCAAACGCTGCCAACCAAGGTGCCATCTTTTCTTCTTCTGTGCCGGGAAGAAAACCGATATCTTCGGCCATAGGAGGTGTGGAGCGCGCAACGATTAGTTTAGTAAACCGCTTCTCCTCCAAAATTGCGTGCAACCCATATGCTAAAGCCAGCAAGGTTTTGCCGCTGCCGGCCGGCCCGGTGAGAATATTCAAATCCAATTCATCCTGACGCAAGAGATTTAAGGCCAACGCCTGTTCCAGATTACGTGGTTGCAAACCCCAGACTCGCTGAGCCATTAACAATTCTGTATTGAGGTCTTGCAGTTTCACCGTGGACTCAGTCATTGAGTCAATTCGCCCGACAAAGTTTTCTTCGTCACAAACAAAAAGGTTGGGATAAGGATCTCTAAAAAGGGAACGATCGACGATATGGTAGGTTGCACGTGCCTCTTGCAAGGTTTCCACGTTGACGACTTGATCCCAAAACCGGTCCTCGGCTTTCTCAACACCTGTGGCCAGCAGATCAATATCATCAAGCACTTTGTCGTTGCGATAATCTTCTACATGATCAAGCCCTGAACCACGCGCCTTGAGGCGCATGTTTATGTCTTTGGTTACCAGACACACAAATGCATCGGGGTTCTCTGAGGCCAACTGCAAAGCCACATTAATAATGCGGTTATCATTGTCGTGATCCTGGGTCAGCCTGAGAAACGCAGCATCCTTGATTTCGGTTAAAACCTGGTCAGGGTATACCGCCAGCGTACCGTATACCTCCTCGGCGTTTTCCTCACCGTGGGCAATCACTTTTACCCCTTCCTTGATATCCGTCGTTGTGGCATTTGTCATCAATCTATCAATAGCATTGATAGCAATCCTGGCCTCTCGACTTACATCCTTATCGCGCCGGTCTTTAATATGATCCAGTTCTTCCAGAACGGTCATTGGAATAATCACCTTGTGCTCTGCAAACGAATGAATGGCCAATGGGTCGTGCAACAATACATTCGTGTCCAATACGTAGATTTTGTTTTCTGCCTCAGCCACTTTGGATTTGGATTTTTTAAGATCTATAGGAACGGGCGAAGCCGGAGAACTCATATAAGTACCACCTTTATTACTAGCGAGAGCTTGTGACAAATAGTTCCAATGGCCATAGCGAAACGAATCGCATGACGACAAGGAAATATCAGGAAATACAGGAAGGAAGGAAGGGCGAGCGAAGCTATGAGAAAAAATGAGGGGTGAAGAAGTCCGCCGTGCATATCAGATGCGTTCAGCTGCGGAATCCGCTTAGACTTGAGGTGTATCTATATACGACCAAACCGACCCTCTGTCACATAACCAACGCTTGATGAAGAAAAGTTTCTTCTGACCAAGCTTTCAAGTAATCTTGCCCTAAACCTGTCTTAATAGACAACCTCTTTTTTCAGTTAATTTCGGGTCAAGCTTCTGTGACAACTGAAATCATGCGTCGTATTGTCGGTCGAATCGTTTTGACGTCTATGCTGGTTGCTGCCAGCTTTTCTTCTCACGCACAAAATGACCAGCGCTGGCATTCCGAATAGGCAAAGTCACGCTGAATCCCGCCAAACAAGAGAGAAATATAGGACCGATGTCCGAGTTTCTTGCAACCCAGCTGGGTTTCGAAAATGCCGGTACTGTATACGCCAAAAATATTGGCGAAATGGTCAAAATGTTTGAGCTTGGTAAAGTGGATTACTTCACAGGGTCATTCTGGGAAGCTGCCGTCCTTATTAACGCGGGGGTTGCCGACCCGGTCGCGATAAAGTTTAAGAGGGGAAATGGGACTA